>NZ_CP132957.1:605460-908190 GCF_030863805.1 Kineothrix sp. MB12-C1 | reverse complement strand
GGACATTTCGATTATCGGAATTGGAATTGCAGAAATTAGCAGATGGGGCAAAGTCGGCTGGCATGTCGGAAAGTGAATATATCAGGCACTTAATTATGCGTGGTGGTGTTGACACAGATTATATTCGTGACAGACAGAACATTATACGACAGATAACAGGAGTTGCTACGAATGTAAATCAGGCTGCAAAGTGGGCGAATGAAAATAAATATATTCCACAGAGCAGAATTGACCAGATGTGTATGCAATTAGGTGTGATTTTAGGTTTGTTAAAGGAGTTGATTCAGTTATGGCGATAACCAAGATTATGAATATAGGGGCTGGAAAGAAAGGTAAAATCACAAATCATCTGAAACATGCTTTGGATTATATTATGAATGAATCCAAAACAGAAAGTGGTGTTCTGGTTGGTGGTTGGAATTGTGTTCCAAAGTTTGCTTTTGAACAGATGGTTGGAACCAAAGAATTATATGGAAAGATGGGAGGAAGGCAGGGATATCATTTCGTGATATCCTGTCCTCCGGGAGAAGGAACACCGGAACAGTTACTAGAACTCATGAGAGAATTTGCACAGAACTTTTTGGGGGAGAACTATGAGGCGGTGTATAGCGTTCACTCTGATAAGGAGCATTGTCACGGGCATTTGGTCTTTAACAGTGTGAATATGAATACGGGTAAGAAATACGAATATAAGAAGGGAGATTGGAAGCATCAGATTCAGCCGATAACCAATCAATTATGTGAGAAATATGGTCTTTCCATTATGCCAGCAGAATACAGCAAAGATCCTATTAATATGAATCGAAAGCAGTGGGAAAAGGAACAATCTTGGAGTGAATTTATTGAAGCCGATGTGAAATATTGTCGTGGGGTAGCAGATGATTATGAGCATTTCCTTTATCTGTTAGAGGAATTAGGATATGTCTTAAAACAAGGTGCTCATTTGGCTGTGAAAGCAGATAAAATGAGACGATTTCGGAGATTAGATACCATTAGTGAGGAATTTTCCAAAGTAAATCTGCAAGAGTTTTTTGAAAAAGGAAGATATCAATATGAATCACCAAGGGTATTAACACCAGATGTTAAATATCTGCCAAAGCCAAAGAATACCTATCAGCAGAAGTTCTATGGAAAGATTTATCGAATGCGTGTGGTGGAGAAATGTAGATTTCAGTATAAATCAGCCTGTTTTAAAGAGGACTTGGAGCGGATGTATATGTTACAGGAGGAGTACTTATTTCTTTGCAGAAAAGATGTAAAGAGTGTTACGGACATAGCAGGTATTATAGGACTAGCTAAGTATGATTTAGAACGGATGACAGAGAAACAGAAATCCTTGTATCAGGAGCGGGCGGAATTTAAAAGAAAGTCAACGCGTAATCATGATTGGGATTCTATTATTTCTACGGAACCAGAATATCGGAAGCAGCTGGAAGATATTAAACGGGAAAAGAAGAGATTACAGAAGGAAATCAAGATTGGAGATCGTTGCCTGAAAGAAGTACTTTATGTTGGGCTTTTTGTTCCAGAGAGTGTTGAAATTGAAAATGTGTATGATGTGAAAGTTCCTAAAAAGCCATGGTATATGAAGAAAGAGGAAAAGAAGGTTCTTGAAGAGAGAAAGGAAGATAAGATTAATGTTACGGTAAGTAAGGATTATTCTGAGAGTGTAAATTGGAGTTCAAATGATTGTTATGAGCTTACTATAGAGAATAAGGAAGAGACATTCAAAGCAGATTCTGGTGCAAAAGTAGCGGTTACCGAGGAAACTGATCCAGTTGGTGAGTATTCTAATAAAGAAGTTGATTTTACTTCTGAAATTGTCGAGAAAGCGAAAGAACCAGAAGAACGAGAGCAGCTTGTTACAAGAGAAATCTATGAAGTTATGACAGATAAGGAAAAGGCTGAATGGATTGGAATTGATAGTAATGATATGCTTGCTTCAATTAAGCAATTCCACGAAAAGCTTAAGTCAATCGGAATTACGTATCAGTATATTTCAGATGAAACAGAAGAGTATTGTAGGCTGGAAGAAGCAATTAAGAAAAACAGTGAACCAAGTTGGTATTATCGAAATCAAGATATAAGAAGATAAAGAGTACATTTGCTTACGGGAAAGTAAGATTAGCCGCCGCGCTAATCTTAGTAGCTGTTGCTTGGGTTGTTATACTGTTATTTTTTCTATATAAGGATATCTTTCCACACAAATGAAACAATGCTGATGCAAATCAATAAGGCGATGAGAATTTCTATGGTAGCTAATTTAACTTTTCCCTGTAGTATTTTATACTCTCCTTTAAGCAGATACTTAAGCACCAGATCATTATAGATTAAAACCAAATTAATATGTAAGAATGTAGTTAGGTGAAAATAATATTATATTTGTAATTGCGATATAAGTTTGATACAATATAATTTAATGGGTATTGTAATAATATAGAAAAACAAATGTTGGAAAATGAATAAAATATAAGTTACAAATCGTAATGTGGATATACAAATATAATTAATATGTATATTAAAGATGACTTTTGGGGGATGAAAATTTGGAAAAATTAATTGAAAAATTGGGATTGTATGATGTTTGGACAATTATGTTTCCGGGAATTGTATTTATTGGAGGATTAAGTACTTTACATAAGTATATTAAATTGTTACCAAATTTGATAGAGAATACTAGTTATTTTATGGAAAAAATCTTCTGTATATTCAATGTATCAATCTATTATCCTCAAAATATTTACGAGTTTTTTATGATTCTCGTTGCTTCATATTTGGTTGGACTTATACTACATGAAATAAGTAGTATTTTAAAAAAAGTTATATTTTATTCAGGTAAGCCGACAGAGTTTTTATTATGTTCGAAAGGAAAAGTTTTTAATCAACAAGAAATAGATGATTTTATTCCTATTTTTACTAAAATAAATAATCATCAATCTTTTTCTGATGATATAGATAAAAAAAAGCAGGAAAGTAAAAAAATATTTAATTATATAAATTCTGATGTGCAAGCAAATGATTTTGGGAAAAAATATGTGAAATTAAATGTTATTTATAATACATGCAGTACATTGGCTGTTACGATGATATTACTATTAGCATATGTTATAAGTTATTGTATAGAATTTTTGATTGAGAGAGATTTACAATTAATTATAGCATTATTGAGCGTTGTAGTGGTATTGATTGGTTTAACTTATATTTTAGTTAGTAGAAGTAAACGCTATTATATATATTGGACTCGTAGCATTGTTTATGCATATAATAATATGCATAAACAAACTCAAAATTAAAACAAACGTAGCTATTCACAGCCTCGAGAAACATGAAGTGGATTCGAGTATTTAGTACCAGAATGGATGGCTTTATCCATTCTGTGCAGTGGCATCGATAGAGTTACTGTGAGGGTGCTGAACAGCTACACACAAGCATATAATTACGAAGGAAAATAAAAAATGGAAAAAATAGATTTATTACTGATTAATCCACCGTTTCATCAAAGAAGTGGTAGCGGATCAATATTTCCGCTAGGTTTAGGATATATTATTTCTGCAGCGCAGAAAAATGGATATATTTGTAAAGTAATTGATTGTACAAAAATAATATCCTCATTTTTTGAAGAAGACTTGAAAAAATTAAAAACCGAATTAAATAAAGAACTAAAAGAATATATGCCACTTCTTGTAGGAATTGGACCATGCATAACAACACAAATAAAAGCACTAAAAATTATCACTGATTGTTGTAAAGATAATTTCGATATTGATCGGATATTTGCAGGAGGACCGCTTGCGTCAATTGATAATCAGGAGTGGTTCTTTTTTGAGTATTTAGGACTCAATAACATAATTAAAGGTGATGGGGAAGAAGCGATTGTTGAAGCAATTTGTAATTTGAAAAGTGGGAGAAGTATTACGGTATCCAATAAAATTACGACAAAAGAAAATATATATTTCAATGAAATTGAAAATATTGATAGCTTAGCATTTCCAGAGAGAGTATCACTTGCTGAAAATATTATTTCAAGAAGAAGGTGTAAAGAAGATTCTGATAAAATTACAGCATCAATGATAACATCAAGAGGATGTTTATATAAGTGTAAATATTGTGTTTCAGGTAATATGAAATATAAAAATTTCAGAAAAAGAAGTGTAAAGAGTATTGTTGATGAAATGGTATATTTAGAAACAAAACTTTATGTTGACGATATTATTTTTTACGATGATTGTTTTTTTTCTGATATAAAAAATGTAAATAAACATATAGTTGATTTTTGTAATGAATTGGAGAATCAACATGCTAAGGTTACATGGCAAATGGAAATACGACCGGATATACTAATTCAACTAAGAGATGAATCCATTCAATTAATAAAAAAATATGGATGCAGACAAATTAATATTGGTATTGAAAAAACAAGTTCAGAGGGTTTGCGGTACATAGGGAAAAACAATTTTTTAAAAGGATTGTCTGAAGCTATAGAACATATAAAAAAAATATCAAATATAATTGTTGCTGGTACATTTATTTTAGGTGGAGAAGATGAAAACATCAGTGATATAATGAAAATAATAGACGATTCTAAAAAAATGCATTTGGACTATGCGCATTATAATCCGTTGTTTATATATCCAGGAACACCAATATATAATTCTTATTTTGAAGATGAACGTGCATGGGTTGACTATATTGTATCAGATACATTACCTTGGGGGGAAATTGTTTTTGAAAATCAGTTTGTTAATAGGGATAAGTTACTTCAATTAGTAGATCTTGCATATAAAAACTTTTATGCGGATTCCAAATATAAGAATTCTGCTATGGTAGCTGATAGATTTAATATGAAGAAAGGAAAAGATAATGAAAATTTATGATAGATTATATAAAGAACTTAAGTTTCCAAAACTTATATTAGAATTATTAGATTGTCCTGGTCTACTACGATTAAGAGAGGTAAGAATGGCTAATAATCAATTTGTGGCATTTCCGTCATTTTCTACAGCTACTAGATATGAACATTCTTTGGGGGTTTGCTATTTGGCAGGTATATGTGCAAAAGCACTTGAGCTTGATGAACGAGAAACTTTAGAGCTGATGATTGCTTGTTTATACCATGATGTTGGAACACCACCTTTTGCTCATGCAATGGAAGAAGTATTGCAAGCAAAATTTGGTTTTGATCATGAAGTGAATTTAAAGAATTTGATTATTGGCAATACAGGCTCGTTTGACGGAGAGCTGGCGCAAATTTATCATGGAGAAGGTTTAAAAATAAGAAGTGTATGCCAGAGTTCACAGGCAAGAAAATTAGGTATAGATATTTTTAGAATAGCAAAACTAGCAGCTGGAGATAGAAATGAAGTGCTCTCGCCATTAATTAATAGCGATGGAATGGATCTTGATAATATAGATAATATTATTCGAGCTACTTCAGCGATGGGGATATTGTCTTTTGAGAGTGATGAAATGGCTAAAAATCTTGCAAATGCATTTTTGAGAAAAGGAAATAAAATATATTATAATGGTTTTTATTCATCTGAAATAAAGAAGTGGCAGAAAATTCGAGATATTCAATACACAGCTATTTTCGAAAGTATTGATGACTTCTCGTATCAAACTATGATAAAAAAAGCCATATCACTTTTGTTGGAAGAAGATAATGATGTTCAAAAACTAGACATTAATTCTTGGCGGCTGACTGATTCGAGTATTACATATAATTATCTGTTGAAACATACGAAAAGCAGTCAAATAATGAAACGAGTACTACTTAATAAACCTTTTTTATGTATTGGAGTGCTCTATGTAAGTGGGTTAGGTGTTTCTCATTACATCAATAAAAATATAAAAGAAATCGAAAAAGAAGCGGGAGAGTATTATATTTCAACATTAGGTATTAGTGAGCAAAAAATTAATTCGAATTTTTTAGAGCCAATTATTGCGAATTTTTATCCAGATAAAAGAAAACGGCAAATAAAGGAGAAAGCTATATTGTGGAATGAAGAAATTGCAATTGATGAACAAGAAGTACTAGCTCAAGGTGCTTTATTGGGTTTATTTACTCCTTATAGCAATTCAAACTTTAAAGTTGTTGAAGATGATAATGATTCAAAAAGAAAAAGTGTTAGTTTTAGAAGACAAGATTTAAATGGAATGATTGAACATCTTGAAAAGGGTATATTACAACAGTATAAAGTTACAGTATATGGAGGTGACGAGAGTGGAGAATTTATTACAAACACTGAATCAAATCAACTGGGACTTTTCTGATTATAGTAGTACAAAGTATCCTTTGGATTTAAATTCAATACCATGGTACCCGGCAACTTTTCCAGCCCCTATTCCGAAATTTTTGATTGCTCTGTTAACAAAACAAGGTGATACTGTACTTGATCCGTTTGGCGGGAAAGGTACAACAGCAGTAGAATCAATAAAACAAAATAGACAATTTATATATAATGATTTAAATCCATTTGCTTTTGATATTGCTAATAATATATTTCAGATGATGGAATGTTGTGGAAATAATAGGGATGTAATAACGAGGGTTTATAATGAGGATATACTTCTTTTAAAAAATAAGAATAGAACAAATGAAGTAGATACATATGAGGGTAAAAATTTTGAAGATATTTCGAAGTATTATCCTAATGATTTTCTAATGAGATTGGAAAACTTAAATGTAAACAAAGATGTAATATTATGGTATCATGTTGATACTTTAATTGAGCTTTTGGATATTTATGAACAATTATTGTCAGTGACAAAAGAACAAACGTATTTTGTGAGAAAGTTTGCATTAGTTTCAATATTAAAAGAGACTTGTTCTCAACGTGGGCATTTTACTTATGTAACAGATAATTGCGCGCCCAAAAAAATATTGTATTATAATGCAATTTCTGCATATTTTGCAATGTTAGAAAGAATACAATTAGCATTTGATGATTTTTTCAAGCAATATTACACAGTAAATGAAAAAAATAATATTTTGAGTTTGATAAACAAATCACAGATTTATCAGGGAGATGCACGAAAACTGGATTGGATAAATGATGCTAGTGTTGATTTGGTTGTTACTTCACCGCCATATTTATGTGCTCAAGACTATGTGAAAACAATGAGACTTACTAACTTTTTTTTCCCAACGGAGGAATTTAAAAGTTCAGTAGCAAATGAAATCGGATCACGAAGTCGACGAAATGGAAATCCTTCAATTGTAGTGAATGATTTTTATTCTGCTATGAATGATGTGATTTCAGAAGTCAATCGTGTACTTAAATCAAAGAAGTATTTCTGTTTGATAGTAGGACAAGGGAAAGGAAAAATTACACAGGATTATGACACGGTTAGTGATTTGATTAATTTGATAATAAATAATCATGGATTTGAGGAGATTTTTAGGACAAGCCGAAAAATAAGTTATAAAGTTGTTAGGGTAGGCGGTGTTGATTATGAAGAAATTATAATTTTTAGGAAGAAATAGGGGTGATATGTTTGAGGGATTGGGTAGTGGCAGTTTTATCAACAGATTATGATTTAAAGGAATATAGATTGGCAATAATAGATGAGTTGAATAAAAAAAATGATATTATTGCGTCAGCATTCGAAATGGCTGATTTTCCGGTTGAGCCTAACTTACATTCGCATGAATCTTGTATAGTTGCATTGCAACGTTCGGATATTGCGATTCTTATTATTGATAAACGATATGGTGGAATATATTATGAAGATTCCGAAATTTCTATAACTGAGGAAGAATATTTATCTGTTATAAATAGTAAAAAACCATGTTTGGTTTTTGTATCAAATAAAGCTTGGGATGATAGACACTTATATAATAGAATTTTTAAGGAATCTGGAAAAAGTAGAGATGAGTTTGATTCATCATATAAACCGCAATATGCGGAAAACTTAAATGTAATACATTTTATCAATACTATACAAGAGTCATATCATACATTAGGTTGCAGTAACTGGATTAGTTTCTTCGATTCCATACCGGACATATTAGCCAAAATACAGGGAAAACTGGAAGGTTTATCGAGGTTTTGGATTGAAAAAATAATAGATGAGCAGGTGAAAATACTTAATGCTAGAAAGACATCAACTGGTTTCTCTATGTCTTTGGGAGATGTATTTAAAAGAGGATACTATATTGAACCAACTTATGAAATTGAGTCGGGTGAAATTGATGAAAGTGTGATGGAGATTGAGAATCGTATTGTTGAAACATTAAAAAAGAATATGTCTATTTTGATATATGGGGAAGCTGGTTATGGAAAAACTACTATACTGGCTAAGAGTTTTTTGAGTCATGTATCAAAATATAAATGTAAAATAGATACATATTCTCCACCTTTATATTTATGGCTTAAAAATAAAGACGGAAATTATCATTTTAATTTGGATAACTACATAGCTGAATGTTTTATAGAAAATTTACAACTCAAACCTTATCCTTATATGGTAACAAGAACTCTTAATCCATACTTTTATTTAGATGGGTTTGATGAAATAGCAGAAGAACTATCCGAAGCGGAAATAAAGAAAATTGCGTCTTCTGACATATTTAAGTTTCCATTAATGTTAACAAGTAGAAGTCATTATGCGATACGTTATGTTAGTAATTATGATTTGTCAAATAAATTTAACACACGTATAAAAATCAAAAAATGGGATAGTGATAAAGCTAAAGGATATATAGAAAATTTTTGCAAATGTCAGAATAAGGATAAGGAGTATGCTTCAAAAATACAGCTATTAATTAATAAGAATAAGGAATTAAGTGGCATTGTTGATAATCCATTACTTATAACTATGTTATTGTGGATTATAGAAGACAATAGAATGACAATTCCTGGTGCGGTGACCAATAGAATTAATTTATTTCAAGAATGCATTAAACAAATGGCTAAAAGAGAAGTTTCGCGACTTAAAAATAAAAGAATAATTGAAAAGGATATTATTTCAATATGGTCTTATTTTGCATGGCATGTTTATAAAGCAAAAATAGAGAAAAAACTTTTGAAAGTCAATGAAATTGTTGATCTTCTAATAAAAGACCATCAGTTTGGAACAGGGGATAGAGTGAATGAGGTTATTTTCGATGCAATATTTGATATTGCCAATAATGAAATAGTTTATGGTACATTTCATGAACAGTTTCTAGAGTTTTTGGTGGCAAATGCGTTGATTATGGCATGTGTTTGTAAAAATGAACCTTATCCAGAATTCTTAGAATATGTTATTCGCCCAGAAATTAACAGGAATTTTAGACAAATTTTGAATGATGCTAATCCAGATATTAAAGAAAAAATAATACAGAATATTAATACTCAATACACTGACAATTTAGGAGATGATTCGTCTATTGCGGTAGCTAAAAGAGTTCATGCAATTTATCATATTTCACGATTGGATAGTCCGTCTAGGGATTTAATAATAAAGAAAGCTTTTAATATGGAATCACATATTTCAGTAAAGCTATCACTCTATTTTGGCGCAATTAAGGCGGGCGATTTAAATAAGGAAGAAGAGTTTTCTGTGTTATTGGAAAAAGATGAGTATGATAGTGCTAATAGAGGTTATCACTTAGCGTATTATTCAGATACAATTATGGGGAGTTGTTTACCTTTTGTTGATGATAAGAGTATAAGCTGGAATGGAACGTTAAAAGCATTCTTACGTCATTTTGAAAGTAATGATATTGAACATTATTATTTGCGTAGGATTGATTTACTGACCATGTGTAAATTAATGGAAGTTCGTAATTCTGTTGAACCATTAACCGATTCAATAGTTGATAAATTTCAAACAATGACATATAATCCAACAATTGTTCATTTGCCAGATTTTCAAATTAAAATTGAAAAAAGCTTTGAAGATTTTAAAGCCAAGTATAAAAGTATATTAAGTGCAAATTAAGAATGTAGTAGCAGGAATAAAGTAAAAAGTATTTGTCCCAAATTAGACAATTTAGTAGTGAAAAAAATTGTAAGTGAAATTTTTGCATAGGAATGTAAAACTGTAGGTTTGTCAAACATATGTTACAGTGACCGTAAATAATTCTTTAATACCTCTGCTGGAGATTTCCATCCAAGGGGTCTCATGGGAAAGCGGTTATAATCCCTTGTGTTATAGATCTTTAACTGTCTGCCAAAGTCCTCCAATGAGTAGAACCGATGGGTGGCATAAAAGCGTTCATTGTCTTTTCTGTGGCTGCGCTCTACCTTTCCATTATGTCTTGGAGTGAAGGGACGGATCAACTTATGACGGATGCCATGCTGCTGGAGATTTACCTGAAAAAGAGTCGGTTTATCGGAACCACCATAGGAAGCGAACCGCTTGGTGAATTCCTGTCCATTATCGGTCTGCACACACTCGATGGGTAAGGGAAACGCTTTGATCAGGTGTTCCAAAAACTGTGAAGAAGAATAAGAACTGTGTTCCTCAAAGGCCTCCACGAAACGCCATCGGGAGAATTCATCGATGGCTGTGTATTGATAAAGACGCTTCCCTTTGGCATCACCTGTCAGGCAGACAGAAGGGACAAATTTGACGTCGATCTGGATGCGCTGTCCGGGATAGCTCATGGCTTCGTAAGGCTTAGGGATATACTTGGGATTCTGAGGTCTTTGTGCCAGAATGCCCTGTTTTCTCAGGAAGCGATAGAGTCCGGGGATGGAGCGGGAGTATCCCCGCTGCATGAGCTTGACCCAGAAGACAACCAGTCCGGCATCTGGATTGCGTTTACGCATATCCGAGATGAGCTTCCTTTCGGCATCGGTATGCTGGTTGGGGTGATGGTGAGGTTTTCTGGAACGATCCCTAAGGGATTCCAGGGAACCATCAAAACGACGTTTCCAACGGTAAATATACTGTCTGTTGGTCTTATATCTGACAGCAGCCTTGGAGACGCCATACTTATCGGCGTAATGAATGAGCGATAGACGATACCTCATATCCTGTGTTATACTAGCCATGCGAGAGTACTCTCCTTTGTGTAGGTTTTTGTTGTGGTGACTTAAATATAACACAAAAAGGTATTCTCGCTTTTAATTATTTAGTTTTGTAACACATGTATTGTAATCCTACAAAATTTTTGCATAGGAATGTAAAACAGGATTGACATTTCCACACCCATGGCATATTATAATAGTAACAGGACTCCCCACACCTCTCACGCAAGTGATGTGTCCCATGGGGAGACATTTTTTTATACGGAAAAGGGTGAACTTGATATTGAAAGAACCAAAGATTTTTGAGGAACAGCTTACGTTGATTAAGGGAAAAGGGTTTATTATTCCTGAAGGAAAAGAGCAAGAGTGAATATTACGTTGCGGCGGAGCCGCCTGTCCGGTGTGGCGAGAGCCACCAATCCGGACTAACGGAGCCACTTAATATTAAGAGTTACTGTGCTTGATCCATATCCATGCCAAAGACCTCTCTCATCGAGATATCTTTTGACGGGTCAACGCTTTCGATATTGATTTTGTATGCATCATAGACAATTCTGTCCATGATTGCATCTGCCAGAGGGTTATCATTACCTCCAAGGCGTTCGTACCAACCTTCTTCTCGGAATTGGGAACAAAAGATGGTAGAGGATTTTTTCCTGCGTTTATGAATCAACTCAAATAGATTTTTTGATTCTGATTCGTTTAGTTTCAACAAAAGCCATTCATCTATGATGAGAAGAAGCGGCTTTGTATATTTGCTAAGCACCTTTGCAAAGCAACCTTCGTTTCTGGCCGTTTCAAGTTCAAGCAGTAAATCAGGAAGCCTCACATACTTAACGGTAAAATACTGTTTACAGGCTTCCATACCAAAAGCACAGGCCATGTAGGTCTTGCCGCTTCCGGTTGCACCGGTAATGAAAATGTTCCGGTATTCGGCGATATATTCACAAGTGGCCAGACGGTTGATAAGTGATTTGTTCAGCTTTCGTCCTGATGTGTAGTCAATTCCAGAAATACAGACATCAGATTGTTCTAGCTCAGCATGATGAATAAGGCGCTTTAATCGATTATTTTTTCGGTTTGTGTATTCGACATCCACCAGCATGCCAAATCGATCTTCAAATGGGACATCCTTCATTGATTTGTCATCCATCTGGATCCGAAATGCATCTGCCATTGCAGTAAGACGCATTTCGATCAGTTTATCGGTTGTACTTTGATTAATCATTGTGCTTACCTCCATAGTATCTGGCTCCGCGGGTGATGCCGTATGGATTATTTTCCCCTTCGGCTTCTGGTTTTTGAAGTCCTTCATCCTTCAGCGTGACCAATAGATTTTTGATACTTTTGTAACTGGGTGAACTGGAATAGCTGAGAGCCTTTTTGCATGCGGTCTCTAACTTAACTGTTGAATATTTTTCAGCCAGTTTCAACAATCCCATACAGCTTCTGTAGGATTGTTGTTCCACTCTACCCGAGGTAAGTAGGCTATTTACAACTTTATTTGTGTATGGTCCAATCTGATCAGACCATTTACGGAAGCGGTCGCCATTCCACTCCAGATATTTCTGATGTTCTTCTGGCATGTGTTCTGCAACCGTTGAGTATTGTCCAGGACGTCCATAAAGATGTCTGTGTGAGGCAATTCGATGGTGCTTTATAAATATTTCTACCGTTGTTTCTGTTATACGCACATCGACCTTGTTTCTGATATACTGAAAGGGCACAGAGTAGTACATCTTGTCTACTGCGATGTGATAATTGAACTGAACGGTGGCTGTTTTCCAGTCACACAGTTCAAAGCGGGTAGCAGGCAATGGCGCCAGTAATGGCATTTCTTCCCCAAGAAATAAACTACGTCTGCTACCTTCTTTTTTCTGGAAGGCATTCGTGTTGAACTGTTCAAGCTTCTCCTTTATTGCAGCATTTAATTCTGTCAGTGAGAAGAACTGTTCATTGCGCAGAGCGGCTGTTATCCATGTGGATACATTATTAACCGTTCCTTCCGCAGTCGGTTTATCTTTGGGTTTACGAACCCTTGCTGGTATAATGGCAGTTCCATAGTATTCCGCCATCTCATGATATGTAGTGTTCAGTGCTTGTGTGTACCAGTCACTTCGTTGATGATTTACAGCCGTGGTACAATTATCTGGCACAAGAATCTTCGCAACACCACCGAAGTATTCATACATATGGACATGAGCAGTAATCCATGCTTTCTGTTTTTGATTGATGAATGCTTCCACGTAGGCGTACATGCTGTAAGTCATGACACCTACAAAAATCCATACATCTGTGATTTCACCAGTGTCAGGATCAATGATGTGAGCAGGATCACCTGCCCAGTCAACTTCAACCTGTTCACCAGGATTTCGTGGGATATGCATGGTAGCCCGGCGTTTTTGCTCATCCAGCTGGATGTAATAGCAGAACTGAGAATACATAAGAGGCTCTTCACCTGCCATACGGCAATCCTCACAGTATTCACTCCACAAGAGTTTTTTGCTTACGCCATTGCGCAATAACTCTTTTCGGATATAGGCATAGTCAGGCATGCGTTTGTTCATAACTGATTTGTCCTTGGGAAACATCAAATCCTCTAAGGATTCATCTGTCATTGGTTCACCAAGCGGCCATGAGATGTTCAACTCATCAGCCCTTTTAAGAATCTTTGACACAGTATTTCTGGAAACACTGCAGCTAAGAGCAATGTTTCGTTCACTGAAGTTCAGACTTTTTAGTCTGATGATTTCGCGGTATTTGGTCATGATTATGACCTCCTTTATCTGTATTTACACCAACGGGTGCATATCTACAGTATAAAGGAATCTATGTAATGGTTTCTATGAATCCGGTATTGTGATTTCCACGACCGGAATGATGGTTTCCTAATGACCGGAATAGTGGCTCTGTTACACCGGAAGGGTGGCTCCCTAAGTCCGGACAGATGGCTCAAAAGGAGCCGGAATACTCAGCAAGAGTGTATTGAATTTTGCAGAAAATGATTATTTCGCGGTGGAGGATCCGGAACGGATCCTTGTTCCGCTCCACTAGATTTCCTTTGCGAACCAGCGGTTCGCCTTTGGGCTCCACCTGATTTGTTATTGAATCTTATTTTTAGAGCAGTATTCTCGCATATTCATCGTTCCAGTTTCTATCCAGTATGCGGAATGAGCATATCTATCAACGATTGCTTCTGCCTGAATGCCTTCACCCATACGAGCTATCCAATCATCTTTTCTATACTGAGTACAGAAGATGGTGGAGGTTGTATCTGATCGTCTCTCCATTAGCTCAAAGAGAAAGTACAATTCACTGTCAGAAAGGTCAGATACTAACCATTCATCTATAATAAGCAGAGGAATTTTCCCGTATCGGGCAAGGAGCTTTTTCTGTTGCCCTTGAACAAGCGATGCATCACCATACTCCATCAATAGATCTGGAAAACGTATATACTTGGTTTTTATCTGTCCGAGGCAGGCTTGCTTACCGAACACACAGCTAAGAAAAGTTTTACCTGCACCTGTAGGTCCTTGAAGGACAATGCTTTGATAATGAGTTATGTACTGACAACTAAAAAGCTCGCTTAAAAGATTTCTGTCCAGATGCCTGCCATCATAATAGAGGCTATGGATATCAGCTTGAGGAAATCGAAGTTTTGCCGATTTAATTAGCCGCTGGATTTTACCGTTATACTTTTCCTGGTATACATAATCGGTAAGACGCTGAATCCGTTCATCAAAAGATAAGGATACTGTAGCTGGTTCTAATTGCTGGTACTCAAGTCCCGCTATAATTTCGGACATATTTAACTCACGCAGCTTGCGTTTAGTTTCATCGTTAATCATTGTTACCACCTCCGTAATAATCACTTCCACGAAGATATCCCATCTTGCGTGTTTCTTTCGATTTAGTCGTCTTGCTTTCAAGATATAATACATCTTGATTGGCGGCTAAAATAGAATTAAGATGGTGGTAACGGGGCTTTTTAATTCCATTTGTAATGGCGAATTCACAGGCAGCTTCCAGGCGTGCTTCCGAATACTTATTGCTTAAACGCAGAACGGCCAGAGCAGGATTATAGCCCTGTTCTTTTATGCTCACAGATTCAAAGATACGTTCAACTGTTTCAGCAGTATGCTTTCCAATGGAGTTTGCCCAGTGTTTGATTCTGATATCATCCCATGGATTGAACTTGAACTTATCGGGCATATCCTTCGCATGAGTGGAGTACTGATTTTTACGATTGGCAGGAAATCTATTATGTGTGGATAACCTATTTTCACCGCTGTAGATTTCTAACGTGGTATCGGTAATCCTTAGATCAACCTTCTTGTGTGCATACTGATAAGGACAGGAATAGCGATTGTATTCGAACACAACATGATAATCGATGTTCACCTTGCGTCCGTAAACCCATGTGGCGATTTCGTACGGAATGGAAGGAATGGAGTGCAATGCGGACTTTTCATCAAGGTAAGAATCGTATCGGCTACCATCCCTTTTTTGAAAGTTTTCATGATTGAACTCATAAAGTTTCTTGGCAACGGCTGCTTTCAGATCAGGGAAAGAATAGAACATCTCATTTCGGAGCTTTGCGATGATGGCAGTAGCAATCTTTCCTACGGTACCTTCTACAGAAGCTTTCTGCTTAGGTTTACGAACTCCGGCTGGCATAATGGCGGTCATATAGTGTTCTCCTAATGCCTCATAATCAGCAGTAAGAACGATTTCGCCATCTTTCGGATGAGACACCACACCAGTTTTAAGATTATCGCAAATAAGTCTTGTTGTAACGCCTTCAAAGTATTCATACATCCTGATATGGCAACGGATAAATGTATCCATCTTCATATCAAGAGTTGGCTCTACATAAGAATACTGGCTATAAGGCAACGTTCCTACAAATAGATAAACCTTCATGATTTCACCGGTGGACGTATCAACGTAACTCATTGTAGGACCAGACCAGTCTACTTCGATTACAATACCCGGTTTATGTTCTAGGTGATTAGTGAGCTTACTAACAATGGTGTAATCAGCATATCCATTACAGAACTTTGTATATCCCATTGCAATCTTGCCAGAAGCTTTACATTTATCCTGATATTCTTGCCAAAGAAGCTTGAGTGTAACTCCAACTCGTTTTAATTCCTGATGTACGTACTCGTGATCAGGATGTTCATACAGTTGCTCTACTGCAAATTTATCAGGATAGAACATCCGATAGACTGTCTCTTCTGGAAGAGATCTGACATCATTATAGTTGATGCCTTTCTCGTCAGAGATGTGTATTACATCACTGACAGAGCGTTTTGAAATATGTCGCGTGGCTGCTATTGTATTTCGTGACAATCCAGCTGCACGAAGCTCTAAGATGAGCTTCACATTGATTTTATTGGCCATAATTATTGGCCTCCCTTCTGTAAAATATGAGGATTCCCTCGTATGTATTTTACAAAAGTTTATTCTTAAAGTGGAGCTATTGTGTGAATTGGACTTCAAGTGGATCCATTCCACGTACTGGTGGAGCCATAAAGCGTATCGGTGGCTCCGCTAACGCGAAATATTCAGAAAACGAATTATTACAGATTATCTGCTTATTTTTTGCCGTTTCGGAAAAAAGATGGGACATTCTTTTCAGATATTAAATTCTCCAGAATTCAAAGAATTTATGAATTCGATAGTCAGCTGAGAGCATTGATATTTGGAATTATTGAAGATATTGAAGTTTATTTGAGAACACAGATAGCATATTATGCAGCACATAAATATGGGACACTTGGATATCTTGAGGAGTCAATGTTTTCAGATAAACATAATAATACAAAGTATTTAGAGAAAATTGCTGGTTGCATTGAAGAAAATGCCAATACATTAGTTGTGAAGCATCATAAGCAAAAATACGAAGGAAAGTTTCCGTTATGGGTCATAATTGAATTCTTTTCGGTTGGAATGTTATCTTATTTTTACAAAGATATGATCACTGAGGACAAGAAAGCAATTGCAATGAAATTGTATAGTACAAGTCCGGTGCAATTAGAAAGTTGGTTGCGTTGCCTTACGGATCTGAGAAACCGGTGCGCTCATTATTCAAGAATATATTATTGGTCATTTCCCGCAATGCCTAAAATGCCTAACGATTATGACTATATAGCAGACAGAAAACTGTTTTCTCAATTGTTAATGCTCAAATTTTTGTATCCTGATAATCAGAAATGGGATTCAAAATTTGTATCCGCATTGAAAGCATTGATAGAGGAATATGAAAAGGATATTTCCCTAAAACACATTGGATTTCCGAATGATTGGGAAGAAAGAATTGGAAATAGTTAATATAAGAATATTTTAATGGTGGCTGAAATTCTTGATTAGTAGAATTCAGCCACTTACTTTTTATCTCATATATTGAATAATAAAAATTTGTATTGCAAGAGATTTTAAGATTTCCCGAGAAGTAGTTTTTCCCTATACTCCAACTCCTTTTCCTTCTTATGCCACCGGCTATACAGATTATGCAGATACCGATAACAGGTCTTACTATAATCGTTGTCAGTCCCTATGATAGAAGTGATTTTCTGTTCAGCCTCCAGTAAGCACAATTCTGCTTTTTCAGGATTATTCTGAGATAGCGCTATTATTCCTTTTCCCATCTGACAGATAGCATAATCAAAACTGTTCTCACCTTCATGTTCTAGCACCAAGGATTCATAAAGTGATAAAGCCTGATTTGCAAGATCATAATCCTTTGACAGAATCAACATATTGGTCAGGTTCATTAGCTGTTGTAAAGTATCATGGGATTCAAAAATCCCATATTCCTCACGAATTTCCAGTGCCATTTTCAAATGTTGCGCTGCTTCTCTGCCGTTTTTCAGAAACAGGTACACATTTGAAATATTATTATGAAGATTGGAAAGCAGGGCGGCAGTTTTTGCATCTATTCCTGCTGAATGAATAGAATGAAGTAATTCCAGCGCCTTCAATCGTTTCTTAAGTGCGTTTCCGTAGTCTTTACGGATAACAAATAGTTCTGCTTTATAATCCAGCAACAAGGCTCTGTCACAAATAGAATTAAGTTCATACTTTTCCATGGTATGACTTATTCGTTCCGTTAGCTTCGGCAGATAGTCCATGACCAGATATTTATCCAGATAAGGAAACATGTCCTGAATGAATAAAAGATACGTTTCTGGTTCATCCACAAGAACATGCTCCGCAACACTAATCAAGGACTGAATCACATTTTCTGGGCGTCTGACCTCTAATCCGTGAGTCAGGCAGATAAGGTGTAAACTGTCAATCAAAGTCCTGCAATTTGATACCGAAGGCAACGTTTCTAACATAGCCACGTCCTGAATTAGGGGATGGAGGCTTATTTTTTTGTTCTCTTCATCATCCATGACAAATCCATATCGTACTAGATGGTTCACTTCGTTCAGAGTTCCAAGCTTTAGCCATTTCTTAAAGGCATTCTTTAATACACCCGCGTTCGGAAGCAATGATAGATTGCGTAAAATATCCATTTGTTCCGTCGTTAATTGATTTAACTGTAACAGTTTTCGTAGGTGCTCTATCATCAAGGCTTCTGAAAATTCCTCATCTTTATAGATTTCTACTGCTTCACCAGAATGAATATTCAATCCACAGCTCCTTAATTCAAACAATAATTCTTCTGGATCCATGCCGCTGGCAGAAAGCGATAATGCTGCCAAGCAGACTGTCAGTGTGTGTCCCTTTAATTCATTTATAATGTCAGAAGTAATCTCAGGTTCATTCTTGGCGGCAGGGCAGTATTGGTAAAACAATGCCGTCAATTCCTTCTCTTTATCCAATTCTTTTATTTCCAGTGTTTGAAAGGATGTGATTTTACATCTGGTCGTAATCAGAATCTGGAAATCATTCCGAGTAAACTCCTTAAAAAATGGATCATCTTTGGGTAGTACATTAAAGTTATCCATAATAATTAGACTGTCGGAACGCAGTTTTTGTAAGGTCTGATAGTGGGTTTGGAACAATTCTTCTTCGGTCATTTCTGCTGTGTCATCTGCAAAAACTAGCCCAGCGATACACTTCTTTAAACTTCCCTCATAATGTAAGAATAAAATATTGGTATATTTCTTCTTGTTCTTATTTGCGAAGGTCTTTGCAAATTCACTTTTCCCAATACCGGCTATTCCAGTTACAAATAGAAGTGCCTGTTCCTGTAGTAGAGACAATGCAGACTTTAACTCTTCTTTTCTTCCAAGAAATGATTTCGTTGCAGTTGGTACTTTGGAAGAGAGTAGTACTTCCGTCAAATCTGGTGAATACAGTGTAATGTGGCTATGGTCGTTCAAAATAGCATATCGAATTACTTCGGTAAAGAATTGCGCTAACATCTGAATTGTCAGTATTTCATCAGCTTTCTGGTTTCCGATCATAGTTCTACTGTCTTCAATCAATTCTTCCATTTGGGAGCGAGCCTGTGTCTCATTAAGCAGGTTTGGAATAATCTTATCCTTAAAATCATCCCGCATAAAATCAAAATTATCTTCGTCTTCATAAGTTCTAATAATTTCAAGTGGTATCGGTCTGATTCCATTACACCAGTTGCTGTATTTGATGCTATCCGCATCAGTAATTTCAGCATTTTCACTGTCATCAAGAGAGAGTGAGAATAGGCTTCTTACAAGCTGATGTTGCGGATAAGTTTTCTTTTTATTATCCAGAAGAATGCCAATGACATTCGTAAAGGTAAGTCTGTTTTTCAATCAAATTCCCCCAGTTCAAAATTTTGCTAAGTCTATGCTAAGTCTCCGTCAATAGTTGGAGAGAGATTTCGTTGGTATCATTAACCTATAGATTGGTAGCCAGATGAAGCGCAAATGCAACAAATGGATATCAAAATTATAACATACAAACAAACGTTCGGAAAGAAAAAGTTTGTGTTTGTACCTTGAAAAACAATTCTGAGAAAGCCAAAAGGCAGAGGCAGAATTCATAGGCTGTAGAGAAGGGGAAGTCCACTTTGCCAAGATGATTGAAATCAGAAATACCGATTTCAATCGGAGCGAAGAAAATGGAATCGCGTCAAGTTGGGAGAGGATCTCGCGCAGGAGAGGCCCACAGTTATTGTCACAGATAGTTGGATGGAAGCGAAAGCTACCGCCCTACTCTACGAATGGAAGCCAAGCAGTCCAATCACTTTTGCAACAGCTGTAATTCACTTTTATAAGAACCACCGCTAGGTGGAAGGAAGGTGATCAATGAAAGATTAGGAGAAGGAGGTGCCAAAGATGACAAATGAGATGGAATATGCGAAGTGTATCGCTGTATTAAGAAAATTGTTTCGTATGGGAATGATTTCAGAGGCAGAATATACTACAGCGAGAAACCGATTAATGGACAGATTTCTGATTGTTGGAGAAAATAATTCAAAAATCGCGTAAGAAATCAGTTTCGATATTCGTTCACAATTAAATATAAAGATAAAATAGCAGTATACAAAGAATTTACCATTTGTATGCTGCTATTTGCATATAGACAAGATTAAGAAATGGAGGAGTCAGATGAAAGAAGTACAAGTATTAGAAGCAAGAAGAACCGCCCCAAATAGCAGGGGAAGAACTAGAACAGAAGGGGGAGCAGTTACCGTTGACCGTATTCGTGTAGCAGCTTATTGCAGAGTATCCACCGATGATGATGACCAGTTAGGGAGCTTCGAATCCCAAAAGCTGTATTATGAAGAGAAGATTATTGCAAACCGAGAATGGGTCAGCGCAGGTATCTTTGCCGATGAAGCTATCACAGGAACGAAGGTAGATAAACGAGATGGTTTTCAGTCAATGATTCAGAGATGTAAGGATGGAGAAATTGATTTAATTCTTACTAAGTCCATTTCCAGATTTGCAAGAAACACGTTAGACACTTTACAATATGTACGAATGCTCAGGGAACGAAATATTGCCATTTTCTTTGAAAAGGAAAATATCAATACCTTGGATATGAATGGAGAATTACTCCTGACAATTATGAGCTCTCTGGCACAGCAGGAAGAGGAGTCCTTATCTGCAAATGTAAAGATGGGACTTAAGATGAAAATGAAGCGTGGAGAAATGATTGGTTTCAATGGATGCCTTGGGTATGATTATAATCCAGACGATAAAACTCTTTCTGTTAATGAAGAGGAAGCAGATATTGTCCGATTTATTTATGACATGTATATACAGGGGTATGGAACGACTACTATTGCAAAGCACCTGATTGAACTAGGAAAAAAGAACAAAAAGGGCGAAGTCAGCTGGCATACCCATGGAGTTATGGGAATCATTAAGAATGAAAAGTATAAGGGAGATATTCTTCTCGGAAAGACATTTACCACAGACCCGATTTCCAAACGAAGACTTGCCAACATGGGAGAAGAAGATCAGTTTTATATCCGTGATCATCACGAAGCCATTGTGTCCAGAGAAATTTGGGATGAGGCAGAACAGATTCGATTAAAGCGATCGGTCAATAAAGTGGTAGAAACTACGGGCAATCGGGAACGTTACACCAGACAATATGCTTTTAGCAGTATGTGCGAATGTGCTTTCTGTGGAGATAAGCTGACTAGAAGGACGTTGCACAGCAGTTCCAAATATGAGAAACCAGTCTGGAAATGCATGAATGCTACAAAGCATGGAATTAGTAATTGCCCAAATTGTAAATCCATTGATGAAAACATATTAGAAGGCGCATTTTTAGAAGCATTTTCTTTACTGGCGGGTAATTTTGATGATGTGCTAGATGTAGTCATGAATTATGTAGAAGAAACCGCTAATAATGATGAGGATATCCGAAAGCTAAAACAGATAGAGAAAGATATTTCTGCCTTAGAAGCAAGAAAAAGCAGAATGACAGATATGCTCATCGATGGTACAATTACAAAAGAGGCTTACGATGATAAACTAACAGAAGTAATGAGAAAGCTCCATATCTATATGGAAAAGAAGCTTTTATTACAGGAAAGTATCGGTAAGCAGAAAGATGTTGGCAAGCGAATGTCAGACCTTCGGGAGACGCTTAAACAAGAAGATAACCTTGATGAATTTGACCGGGTTGTATTTGAAAGTATCATCGACAAGGTTTATGTCGGTGGGCATGATGAAAATGGAAATCCGGATCCGTATAAGCTGACTTTTGTATTAAAGGGCAATCAAAGCAGTACGATTCCCAATGCAAAAGAAAGTATGAAGGCAAAGAATTCAAAGAAAGGGATAAAGGTGTCATAAGATGAAGAAACAGCTGGCAGAAGTCGTTGATGGGACTGAAATCAAAGAAATAACTGAGCAGGAAATTTTGTACTCATGCGAGAATAACGGGGCGAAGGATTTGTGTTCAACAAAGAATAACGCCGCACGTTGAAACAGTAGTCCTGTTACGACATTCGGGAAGATAGGCAAGAGAAAATGCAAGGAAGTACTACTGGTTTGATATGTTAAATAAGAGGCAGATAAAATAAGAACAAGATAAAAGATATTAGGGTACAATCATTAAATTAATAATGAATGCTCTAATATCTTTTTTGATGGAAAAATATAACTTGTTGTGGATAATTACCGTTTGTTACATCAAAATTGACTATGGGTGAAGTGTAAACGTATAAGAAAGTTGTTATAGCTCCTGCGGTTATATGCCTGTATCCATTCTGAAAAATCTTCGAAGGAATAAAAGTTGAGGATAGAGTAAAACTATTCGTTGTTTTTTGGTGATTTCATTCCATCTTCCCATTGCGTTTTGGAGCAAAAGCACGGATCATTTTATACCATATACTAAGCCTTTCCTTATATAGAAGAATGCCATATAAAGGCTTATATATAAAAGCAACTCATAATTAATATATTTTTATCAAAAAAAACGAAAAAACATTTATTGTCTAGGTGACAGATTATCGGGAGTCTGTTAAAATATAAACAATGATTGTGGTCGGATATAATTAGCCTGTTTGTCATTGCGTATGTGCCGAAATACATCAGGCGTTTAAATTATTTAAAATAAGTAAAAGGAGGATAGAAATGAGCCGTTTAAAAATTGTAACACCCGATAAGGCGCAATTGACGGTAGAGAGACTTTACAAGGACTTAGAACGACATATTGTTGCCAGTCCGCCCGGATTGTGCCCTATCGATTTGCAACTGTCTTTTTTAAAGGTATGCCATGCTCAGACCTGCGGAAAGTGTGTGCCGTGCCGTGTGGGGCTTAAGCAGTTGCAGCATTTGATCGAGGATATACTGGACGGTAGAGGAACGATGGAGACGCTGCGGCTGATTCGGTCGACTGCCAGTGATATTACCGATTCGGCAGATTGTGCGGTCGGTTATGAAGCAGCTCATATGGTGTTGGCCGGAACGGAAGGTTTTAAAGAGGATTACATACATCATATCGAAAAAGGAAAATGTTCCTACCATATCACTCAGCCTGTGCCTTGTGTGGCGCTCTGCCCGGCGGGGGTGGATGTTCCGGGATATATCGGGCTTGTAGGAGAAGAACGCTATGAGGATGCGGTGAAGCTTATTCGCAAGGACAATCCGTTCCCGACGGCTTGTGCTCTTATATGTGAGCATCCGTGTGAGGCACGATGCCGTAGAAATATGATTGACAGTTCGGTGAATATCAGAGGGCTGAAGCGTATGGCGGTAGATAATGCGCGGGCGAATACGGTGCCGGTGCCGGAAAAGGAGAAATCCACAGGTAAAAGGGTAGCGATTATAGGAGGCGGTCCGGGAGGTTTATCCGCCGCATACTACTTGGAACTTATGGGGCATCATGCGGTCGTATTTGAAGAAAAGGGAAAGCTTGGGGGAATGCTCCGATATGGTATTCCTAATTACCGTTTTCCACGTGAAAGATTGCAGGAGGATATTGATGCCATTCTTTCCACAGGAGCGGAAGTGCATTTGAATACGAGAATCGGAACAGGAGAAGGGGAGATTCCCTTCAATAAATTAAAAGAAGAATATGATGCGGTATACATAGCGATTGGGGCACACACGGATAAGAAAATAGGCATTGAAGGGGAGGATTCCAAAGGAGTGATTTCCGCAGTGGAGATGCTGCGGGGTATCGGTGAAGATAAGATGCCTGATTTCAAAGATAAAACAGTTATCGTTATCGGCGGCGGTAATGTAGCCATGGACTGTACCCGGTCTGCGATCCGGTTGGGAGCTAAGAAAGTCGGGGTTGCTTATAGAAGACGCCCGGATGATATGACCGCTCTGCCGGAAGAGATTGAAGGAGCTATTGCGGAGGGCGCGGAGATTTATAGTTTGAAAGCGCCTTACAAGATAGAAGCGGATGAGCAGGGCAATGTGGTCGCCTTGTGGGTAGAGCCTCAGATTATCGGGCCTATTGATGCGTGGGGGCGCGCCCGCCCGATTCAGGCGGATGTTCCTTTGCAGAGGATTCCTTGTGATATTGTGGTGGTTGCTATCGGACAGGGAATTGCAATACGTCCTTTTGAGGAGTCGGGAGTAGCCGTTCATAAAGGAATGATTTCTGCCATGAGCGACAGTGAGGTGACGGATATAAGAGGTGTATATGCCGGCGGCGACTGTGTGACCGGACCGGCAACAGTGATCCGTGCCATTGCGGCAGGCAAAGTGGCGGCGGCCAATATCGATGAATATTTGGGCTATCGGCATATCATTTCCTGCGATGTGGAAATTCCCCAAGTGAATTATGCGGATAAGCAGCCTTGCGGACGTGTTCAGCTTTCTGAGGGAGAAGCGGGAGAGCGGAAGTATAATTTCGATGACTTTGAACGGGGCATGACGAAGCAGGAAGCATTTCAGGAGGCAGGCAGATGCCTGCGCTGTGACCAATATGGTTATGGGAACTTGAAAGGGGGGCGGGTATCGATATGGTAAACTTAACGATAGACGGAATAGAGATAAGTGTACCGGAAGGTACCACGATTATGAAGGCGGCGGCTTCCGTAGGAATAGAAATTCCTCATTTATGCTATTTGGAGGGAATTAATGAAATCAGTGCCTGTAAAGTATGTGTTGTGGAGCTTCAGGGAAGGACCAAGCTTTTAACGGCTTGCAACAATCAGGCGGAAGAAGGTCTGATAGTATATACCAATTCTCCGAAGGTTCGCTCTGTAAGAAGAACTAATGTACAGCTTTTACTGTCTCAGCATGATTGCCATTGTGCCACTTGTGTCAGAAGCGGGAATTGCAGCTTGCAGAAGTTGTCCAATGATTTGGGAATCCTGGATATCCCCTATACGGAGGAGGTCGCAAGGGTTCCGTGGAATAAGGACTTTCCTTTAATCCGTGATTCGAGGAAATGTATAAAGTGTATGCGCTGCGTGCAGATATGCGATAAGGTTCAGGGTTTAAATATATGGGATGTACAGAATACCGGTTCCCGGACTACCGTAGATGTGGCAGGCAATATTACAATAGAAGATTCTGATTGCAGCCTTTGCGGACAGTGCATTACACATTGCCCTACCGGTGCGCTCAGGGAGAGAAACGATGTGCCTGAGATTTTTGATATTTTAGCAGATCCGGAAAAAATTACCGTGGTGCAAGTAGCGCCTGCCGTTCGTACGGCATGGGGCGAGGCATTAGGGCTTACCGATGCGGAAGCGACGGAAGGCCTTATGGTGGCGGCGCTGAAAAAGATTGGTTTTGATTATGTGTTTGATACGAACTTCTCCGCCGACCTTACGATTATGGAGGAAGGAAGTGAGCTGCTGCAAAGACTGAAGGAACCGGAAAAATATTCTTGGCCCATGTTTACGTCTTGCTGCCCTGCCTGGGTAAACTTTGTTACGAAGAAGTATCCCGGATACCTTGAAAATCTTTCCACGGCAAAATCTCCGCAACAGATGTTCGGCGCTATGACGAAAACATATTTTGCACAGGAAAAGGGCATTGATCCGTCTAATATATACAGTATTTCCATTATGCCCTGCGTATCCAAGAAAAGGGAGGCGGAACTTCCCTCCATGAGGAGTGCAGGTGCAGGTCAGGATGTAGACGCTGTTCTCACAACGAGGGAATTTGTTCGTATGATCAAGGCTGAGCACATTAATCTGTCTGTACTGAAGGAATGTCCGTTTGATTCTCCTTTAGGGGAAAGCAGCGGAGCCGGTGTTATTTTCGGCGTCACCGGCGGTGTTATGGAGGCCGCTTTACGTACTGCATATGCCGTAGTGGAGGGGAGTAACCCTTCGGAGGAGGCTTTCCGCTCGGTAAGGGGAGCAGAGGGAAGAAAAGAAAGAGAGTTTATGCTCGGAGATAAGAAACTTCGAACTTGTGTTGTCAGCGGACTTATGAATGCGGGAAAATTAATGGAAGATATCGATGCAGGCAGGTCGGTCTATGATTTTGTAGAAGTGATGTCCTGTCCGGGCGGATGTGTGGGCGGGGGCGGTCAGCCCATCCATGATAATGAAGAGCTTGCGGAAGCGAGAGGGTGTGTACTGTATACACTGGATGAAAACAGGGCAATCCGTTTTTCCCATGAAAATCCGGAAGTGCAGAAGGTATACGAAGACTTTTTAGGCGAGCCTCTCGGTCATAAATCTCATAAACTCTTACATTCCGACCATATGAAGGAAAGGAATTACTTGGATAACTCCAATTGATTTCCGGATATGATGCCAGGCAGAGATAATTCATATAGGATTCGAACGATGGAAAAAACTAATATAAGAGAAGATTAGCATAAGAAAAAGCTAATATAAGAGAAAATCAATATAAGAAAAAGTTAATAGTAAGAAAAAGAAAGATATCAGAGTAATTATTGTTCATTCGATAAAACTCTGGTATTTTTATTTTTCACACGTAACGGTGAGAATACTGAATAGTTACGTAATATTTACATAATTTGGAGTGGGTGCGTGTAGGTTTGTCAAACATATGTTACAGTGACCGTAAATAATTCTTTAATACCTCTGCTGGAGATTTCCATCCAAGGGGTCTCATGGGAAAGCGGTTATAATCCCTTGTGTTATAGATCTTTAACTGTCTGCCAAAGTCCTCCAATGAGTAGAACCGATGGGTGGCATAAAAGCGTTCATTGTCTTTTCTATGGCTGCGCTCTACCTTTCCATTATGTCTTGGAGTGAAGGGACGGATCAACTTATGACGGATGCCATGCTGCTGGAGATTTACCTGAAAAAGAGTCGGTTTATCGGAACCACCATAGGAAGCGAACCGCTTGGTGAATTCCTGTCCATTATCGGTCTGCACACACTCGATGGGTAAGGGAAACGCTTTGATCAGGTGTTCCAAAAACTGTGAAGAAGAATAAGAACTGTGTTCCTCAAAGGCCTCCACGAAACGCCATCGGGAGAATTCATCGATGGCTGTGTATTGATAAAAACGCTTCCCTTTGGCATCACCTGTCAGGCAGACAGAAGGGACAAATTTGACGTCGATCTGGATGCGCTGTCCGGGATAGCTCATGGCTTCGTAAGGCTTAGGGATATACTTGGGATTCTGAGGTCTTTGTGCCAGAATGCCCTGTTTTCTCAGGAAGCGATAGAGTCCGGGGATGGAGCGGGAGTATCCCCGCTGCATGAGCTTGACCCAGAAGACAACCAGTCCGGCATCTGGATTGCGTTTACGCATATCCGAGATGAGCTTCCTTTCGGCATCGGTATGCTGGTTGGGGTGATGGTGAGGTTTTCTGGAACGATCCCTAAGGGATTCCAGGGAACCATCAAAACGACGTTTCCAACGGTAAATATACTGTCTGTTGGTCTTATATCTGACAGCAGCCTTGGAGACGCCATACTTATCGGCGTAATGAATGAGCGATAGACGATACCTCATATCCTGTGTTATACTAGCCATGCGAGAGTACTCTCCTTTGTGTAGGTTTTTGTTGTGGTGACTTAAATATAACACAAAAAGGTATTCTCGCTTTTAATTATTTAGTTTTGTAACACATGTATTGTAATCCTACATATTTACATAATTTGGAGTGGGTGCGAGAATTGTTATTTACTGACGCATTTTATATAATAGAAGGAATGAAACAAAATGGAAGGAATCATACATAGCATCAATAAAATTTACCGGATGGCCGGGGAAATACAGAGTGAAAGGACAAGTTACTTATATGAGAAAAATTACAGTATTGTTAGCGATGGCAGTTCTGGTAGGATACTTATTCCCAGTTCCGGGATTTACATACAATGTATTTGCAAAAGAAAATACATTTTTCGATGGTAAGATACCGGGTGAAAATGAAGAAAACATCAATGCCACACGCATCAATAATCCCACAGACAACAACAATCCCGAAGGAAGCATAACGGATAGCAATGCTCCGGGGAAACGGGACGCGATAGAGGAAATAGAGACAGAAAAGGAAAAGGCAGATACAGCGGAAGAAAAAGGATATGAGGGAGAGGAAAAACCAGAAAGTGATACAGACGGAAATATAGAAAAGAATATAGAAGAAAACACAGAAGGAGATATAGAAGGAAACATAGAAGAAGGTAGAGAAGGAGATATAGGGGAAAATACAGAAGAAAATATTGACAAGTTAGAAGAAGAGGCTCTTACAGATGATGAAACAGAAGAGGCAGCCGGGAATGACGAAGCCAGGAGTGCTTTGCAGAATATAGTAAAGGAGCGCACGGTACTGGCTCTCGTGTACTTAAGTGACGAATATCCGGTAAGAACGGAAGCTTCTTATGACAGCGAGACGGCGGTAATGGTTCCCAGCGGACAGCAGGTGCAGATTCAGGATGTTTTCCCGGATGAAAATCATGAAATATGGGTATATGTCACCTTATATTGTCGAGGGGTACAGTACGAAGGATATATCCCCAGGTCTTATCTGGCGTGTTCCGATGAAGTGTTTTTGGAATGGGAAGAATCATACCATATGGTTCCGGGTACAAAGGTATCACCTTCGGTAAGGAGAAGTGCCGCACAGGTTTACTCGGATATAGAACAGTTTCCCGATAGTTATAAGGCGGCGCTGACTGCTTTAAAACAGGCACATCCTAAGTGGACATTTGTAAAAATGAATACAAATTTAGATTGGAATTATGTTGTATCAGAGGAGATGAAGGATGGAAGAAGCCTGATACCCTCATCTTTTCCTGCTTATATGCAGGAGGGAATTTACAGCGAGAATTGGGCATATGCAGGAAAGGGGATATTGGAGCATTACTTGGACCCGAGGAATGGTTTGAATGAATCTTATATCTTTCAATATGAGCTTCTTACATATAATGAATCCTATCACACACAGAGTGCGGTGCAAAGCTTCCTGAATAATACATTTATGGCGGGGATTATTCCGAAAACATCATTGACTTATGCTCATACTTTCTGGACGGTGGGGGCCGGATTAAAGGTAAGCCCCTTTCATCTTGCAAGCCGGGTATACCAAGAGCAGGGGAAAGGAACTTCTTCTTTGATTTCCGGAAAATATCCGGGCTATGAGGGATATTACAATTTCTTCAATATAGGAGCTACGGGAAATACCGAAAAGGCGGTGATAGAAAGCGGACTTGCCAGAGCGAAGAAAGAAGGATGGACCGATGGATATTCTTCCATTTCCGGCGGTGCGGCTATTATATCTAAGAATTATATTTTAAAAGGACAAGATACTCTGTACTTACAGAAATTTGATGTGGACGGAAGCTATGACGGCATGTTCTGGCATCAGTATATGCAGAATATTTGCGCCCCGTCCAGTGAAGGACAGAATATACGCAAATTGTACAGCAATGCCAATTCTCTTGAAAATACATTTGTATTCAAGATTCCTGTTTACAATAATATGCCCAAAGAGGCGTGTGCAATACCGACCGTTTCCTATAGTGTGTCGCTGACGCCTCCTGCAGGGTACAAGGATGCTAACATTTATTTGGATGGAATCCGATATACTGCGGCATTAAGAGACGGAAAATATATGTTAACGGCTCCCGACGGGAAAGTGAAAACAGCCGTTATGTATAAATATAATGAGTCGAATGTTCCGATAGGTATGTATGTATGGAGATTGAAGCATAACGGAACTTCTTATGAGGTTTCTGCAGTTCCCGAATTGGAAAATCTTCTTTCGTATCACGGTTTTTCCATAAGGATTACGGGAAAGTCGGGTATCCGGTTTAAGACGGGGATCTCCGCCGATCTTCGGTCACGGATGACATCCTCCGGTATTGCCGGATATACGTTAAAGGAATATGGAACTCTCGTTATGAATAACGCTAATCTGGGCCAATATCCCTTAATTAAAGGGGGAGAAAAAGTTCTGGGCGGCATGTCCTACGGAAAGAATACGGCCGGAGTACTGGAGGATAAAATCTATGAAACAGTCTCCGGAAGGCACCGGTTCACTTCGGTGCTGACAGGACTTCCGGCGAATCAATATAAAACGGAATATGCTTTCCGGGGATATATTATCCTGACAAAAGATGGGACAGATATAACTCTGTACGGACCTGCCGTAGGGAAAAGTATATATTCGCTGGCGCAACAAGTGCTTGCCGGGAACCAGTATGAGAAAGGTTCCGATGCCGATTTATTTCTTAGAAAGTTAATTACGGATGCGGATAATGCAGGAAATTAAGAAGGAGAATGGTTATAAGAATGAACAATAGAACACAAAAAGGAATAATCTTTATAGTTATGCTTATGCTGATCCTCAGCGGATGCGGAATCGGAAATACAGGAAACAGTGAGGCGGAATCGGTGTCCGCCCCTCAGGAAACTCCGGAAAATACTGCTTCAGAAGAGAAGAACGCCATCGAAGAATATGAGTTAAAGTATGCCTCCGGAGAGTTTGGGACGGAGGATTACTACGCCTTGGCGGAATTGTATGGGCAAGAAGGTATGATAAAAAAGCAAAGAGATATGCTGGAACAGTGTTACCGGTTATATGGTGACGTGCGGTGTCTCGATGCGTTAAAGGAGATAACCGTAAATATAGAAGAAGAAAACAATAGGATAAAAGAGGAAGCGGAGAGGATGCTTATGAATATAAGTACTCCCGAATATCTGGATGAAGCCGTAGGAATGCTTATTAGCGATGATTGGCAGAATGTTATGATGCCCAAATTGCACGAAGGGAGCAGACGGTATTATCTGGCAGATGAGGATGGCGGAGTAGTCCTTTGCTTTGAGGCAGGCTATGATGAAACGGGCAAGGAATACTCTACCGTATGGCATATAGCTGATAATGGTAAAATGCAATGTATTATGAAGAAAGCGGATAATATTCAGATGCTGACAACGGAAGCAGAAGACGGAACATACCAAGGGGCTTTTGAATCGTGGCTCTGCATGGGGGATAGCGGAGATGTTTATCACGAGACGGGAACTTTCGAGAGAGGTGTCTGTGTCGGCGATTATACAGCCCGGGTGAAATATGGGAAAGAAGCCTCTGATTTATTTTCCTTATGGAAAAACAGAAAAGACATGGATATGACAGAGTATACCGGTTTCTTTGCAGAGGGAGGAGTTACGACGGTGACCCAGTCCGCGGAGGGACAAAAGAAGGTCATAGGCGGAGGCATTGGAGGGGAAAATGCTATTATATATGCGTATACAATGGATAAAAGCGGATATTTATTTATGGATGTAGAGGAAGGAACGGATATAGATTCTTTTGTATTTGATTATTCGGTGATTGGGGCGGATACCTATCCTGAAATCGCGCTTTATGAGCCGCAGCTTGAAAGCGGTGCGGAGGACAAACAGGAGCAGATGATTAACAGCGCAGATGTGAAGGTAAGGGTATATGATTCCAATGTCGAATGGTTTGACGGCAGCAAATGGCATGTGCTCGGAGAAGTAGCCGAATATGTGCAAGCGGACCCTTTTGCGGAATACGAGGAGAAACAGATACAGGAACAAACAGAGGAGGAAGGAGCGGAAGAAAGCAGCAGATTCGATGTGTATAAAAGAAGAGGCGGGGGAATTATAGAGAAAAAAGCTCCTGCGAATACATCATCCAAACCATCGAAACAGCCCAAGAGTGAAACGCCCGCCAATCCTGCGGCTCCTGTAGTGCCGGAGATACCAACTCAGAATACTCCTCCGGTAAGTAATGGAGGTGCAGGCAGCAGTGAAAGCGGAAGCAATGGCAGCGGAAGCGGCGGAGGAGGTAACAGCAGCGGAGGCGGAGGTAGCAATGATAGTGGAAACGGAAGCGGCGGGGGAAGTAATAGCGGCGGAAGCGGAGACTCCGGAGGCGGGAACAACAGTGGCGGCGGAAGCGACAATGGAGGAAGCAACAACGGCGGAGACAGCGGTGGTGGAAGCGGAAGCAGCGGTGACAGCAGCGGTGATGTGGATATTGAGTGGACAGATGATATCTTGTAGAAAACATTCAGTTTATCTGATATATTAGAACCAGAATCTTAGGGAAATTTTTCTTAAGCATGGAACAGATGTGAAAATAGAGGATAAAGGATATGATCATAATGGACGGTGGGAAGAAGCAAGAACTTATTTATTTGCAAAATCAAATATTGGAATGCCGGATGTGCCGGGATACTTTTGGTTTTGAGCCGAATCCCATCGTACTTGGCAACAATAATGCAAAAATTATGCAAATCAGCCAGGCGCCTTCCAAAAGTGTACATGAGACAGGGCGGCCGTTTAATGATATAAGCGGAAGAAAACTTCGAGGGGAATGGTACCACATATCGGAGGAAGATTTTTATAATCCTGATAATTTTTATATTGTATCGATGGCGCATTGTTATCCAGGCAAAGCCTCCGGCGGAGGAGACCGACGTCCGCCGAAGGTCTGCTCAAAAAATTGGCTTTCGAGAGAGATGGAGTTGGTCGATAATGAAATCTATGTGATAATCGGCGGAATTGCCGCAGAATTTTTCTTTCCGCATGAAAAAATAACCGCTTTGGCTTTTGAAGACAGAGAAATTAACGGAAAACCTACTTATATTTTACCCCATCCTTCACCTCTGAATATGAAGTGGTTTAAAGACTATCCTGAATTTACGGAGAAAAGGATTCCGGAAATAAGGGAAAAGATTCACAAAGTATTAGGGAGACAAATTTGATGCCAAGCTATTGGCTGATTGTATCGGTTAATCAAAAAGAGAAAAGATAAAATTGAAAGATTTAGGTATGAATGGAGGCAATCTGTGTTTAAAGAAAAAGTCACTATAGCGATGAAAGAGGTATTTCAAGAAATTCCTTTCGGCATAGAGCACACTCTCAAAGTTTTACAAAATGCAGAGGATATAATGAAAGGGGAAAATATCGAAGGGGAAGAAAAAGAATTCATCAGTATTATTGCCCTATTACATGATATCGGTGCTGTTGAGGCGCAAAAAAAATACGGTTCGATTGACGGTGTTTATCAAGAAAAAGAAGGACCGGCAGTAGCCAGAGAAATATTGAAAAGGGTAGGTTATAACAAGAATATTGATAGGATATGCTTCATAATAGGTAATCATCACACACCTTCTAAAATTGATGGAATTGACTTTCAAATACAATGGGAAGCAGATTTGCTAGAAAATTTAACCGTTATGGATAAAGAAAAAGAGCAGGAAAAGATAAAAAAGTGTATAGATGAGAACTTTAAAACAGATATCGGAAAGAAGATTGCTTTTGATCGTTTTATTCTATTTAGATAACTTACCTGAAGAATTATGGGATTGGGCGTTGCTAAGAATATTTTTAAAGTTCAGATAATACATTTACAACAAGAGAGTTAATGAAAGGCATCGTTGTATGTCTGACCAAACAGTTGATTATCTGACGAATCCCAGTGATTCCACAAGATATGAAATATTAAGAAATGCTTTTACGAACGCCGGTCGGCCGGAAGATTTTGAAAATGTAATTGAACTATTAAATCCTCCGCCTGATATTACTACCTATGCCGCTGCCGGAGCATATAAAAACCTTAAAGTAGGTATAATAGGTGCAGGTCTGGCAGGTTTATCCGCTGCTTTTGAATTAAGAAAGCTTGGAGCAGAAATTACACTGTATGATGCGATGGAAGACCGCATAGGCGGAAGGGTGTATACTTATTATTTTGATCGGGACAGGCGATATTATGGGGAATTTGGCCCTATGAGAATTCCTATATCCCATGGTACGGCCTGGCATTATATAAATTTGTTACATCTGAACACCATTTCGATTACTTCACCTTTTCCCAACAACTTTATATACGTTCATAATACCAGAATACGGAGAGATCCGGCCGGGGATAATATAACGAAATATTTATATCCCTTATTCAATCTCACTGAGTATGAAAAATCTTTGCCATGGCCGGAGTTAAATGATTATGCCTTTGATTCTGTCTTACTAGGCCTGCCTCCGGATATCCGGAGAGAACTGCTGCAGATTCTGCCGACGTATTCACCGGAGTATTCCTTCTATTTAAACAAAAGTATCAGGGAGATACTGGAGATGCGCGGGTTAAGTCAGGACGCCATAAATTTAATCGCCAGTACGGACCCTTTGACCGGAGGACTGCTTAACACCAGTTACGGTGAAGTCCTGCAGGAATTATATTCCATGGATTATCTGAATACTTACCGAATAGAAGGAGGTATGATCAACCTTCCTCTTGCTTTTTATAATTCGCTTATCTCCCGCAATCCAAGTGAATATGACATTGCGCCGGATTTGCTCGGGAATGTTAATATTAACTTTGGTCATAATATAACCGGTATTTATAGGAATTCCTCTGAAAGTAAAGTTATTCTAAGATATAATAATAGTTACATGACAAATATATATGAAGAATTTGATTACGTTATCTGCACTATTCCATTCTCCACCTTAAGGGAAGTGGATATAAGACCATTTTTCCGTAATCAGAAGATGCAGGCTATCCGGGAACTATTTTATACCGATTCCTTTAAGGCGGCTTTTTTCTGTAATCGGCGTTTTTGGGAGGAAGATACGGTATATGGAAGGATGAATGGAGGTATTTCGTTTACCGATTTGCCGATTCAGTCCATTATATATCCTTCCGATCATATCCACTGTACGGAACCCTCATCCTGCTCACCATCAGAACCGGGTGTATTGATTTCTTCTTATAATATAAATCAGGATTCTGTTCGGGTCGCGAATCAAAGCGAAGGCAGGCGGTTGTCGCTGGTCAAGAGAAATGTGGAAGAAGTACATGGACTGCCGGAGAATTTCCTGGATACTATTGTGGAATCTTATAAAATGGTAGATTGGAACCGGCAGGAGTGGTTCCGAGGAGGATTTGCTGTAAATCTTCCCGGTCAAAAGATAAATTTCGCCTATACTATCCTTGAACCGGAATACAATAACCGTGTATTTTTTGCCGGAGAACATACTTCTGTAAAGAAAGGCTGGATGCAGGGATCTTTATATAGCGGTATGCTGGCAGCTAATACATTGGCGATGAATCTGAGATAAATTTATCAAGGAATATTGAAATTTCAAGCCAATTATAGATTATTTAAATTGTAATTTGAGTAAAGCTATATGGGAAAATATACTAAAAAGAAATTAAATAACGCCATTTCTGTTTCTTTACAGTCTGAATGCCCTGATATTTATCAGGGCACATTTCATTTTTCATTATACACATTTTTTAATTACAAGTCTACTATTTTTTTTCTTTTTTGTTAAGATAGTAAGTGTAAGGTTACTGTTCACAGGCATTATTCCGCGAAGTTAAAATCGCTTTCTGTGCGATTTTGCGAGTGCTTCGGGCGCCAAATTGCATGTTCTTTATGCAATTTGTGTGATATTGTTGCTGTGAACACCATAGGTGTGAATAGTAACAGTGTAAAAGGAATGGGAAAAAGAACGGAGGACAAGCATGGATCAGAAAGGTCGGACAAAAAGATTGCCGGGAGTTACTCTGGAAGAAGAAACAAAAATGCTTTCAGATATCCTTGCTATTGCAGATGAAAATTTGAACCGAACAAAAGCATCTGTTCAGAATTTGGCAGATGAGTTGCATGAATTGAAGGAAGTATATGATGTGGAGGATAAAGAGGGTTTGGCACTGTGGTTCAATGCTGATGCTAGATTCAAACAAGTCAGACAGGAACTGCTCCGCATGGAACGCAGCAGAAAAAAGCCATACTTTGGAAGAATTGATTTCAGCGATACCAATCTGTTAAGGCAGGAGTGCTATTATATTGGAAAGTCTGCGATTAGTAAAGAAGCAGCGGATCTGATTGTCATCGACTGGAGAGCGCCGATCGCATCGGTTTATTATGAAAAATCTCTCGGAGTATGTACTTATTCTGTAAAAGGAGAAGGGGCGTTTGAGATAGAACTTTCCAGAAAACGTACCTATGAAATAGAAAATGATAGACTGAAGGACTTTTTCGATTCCGATGTAGTGGCAAATGACGAGTTGTTGACGAAATACCTTGCCAGGAATAAGAGGGCTGTTTTAAGCGAGATAATCGCCACGATTCAGCAGGAACAAAATGAGATCATCCGTAAGAAGCCACAGCACAATGTTATTGTACAGGGCGGGGCCGGTTCCGGTAAAACCACCGTAGCGATGCATCGCATTTCCTATATCCTGTATAACTACGACTTAGAATTCAAACCAAAGGATTTCTATATTATCGGCAGCAACCGTATCCTTCTGAACTATATCACGGGTATTTTGCCGGATTTGGATGTTTACGGTGCCTCACAGATGACGATGGAACAGCTTTTTATACGGCTTTTGTATGAGGACTGGGACAAAGAGAAGTTTACCGTAAAGAGTCTGAATAAGGGAGACAAAACGGCTTGTGTAAAGGGAAGCTTTTCCTGGTTTCATGATTTGGAAGATTTTTGCGAGAGATATGAATGGAATTATATTCCACGGAAGGATATCTTCACAGAAAGAACCCATCGCCTGCTGATGAGCCGGGCTACGATTGAGAAGCTGCTTAAGGAGTTTCATTTCTTATCGCTTCCGGATAAACTGGACAAATTGACAGAGCATCTTATGGCAAAACTGGAAAATGAAATATACGGAAAATACCATACCTATCCGCACGAAGAGCAGAAAACACTTCTTCGGTATTATCAGACATATTTTGGGAAAAGGGAGTGGAAGGGATCCATTTTTGAATTATATGACAATTTTCTGAGAGAACAAAATATGAAGAGAAACATAAGCCAGTCATGCACAACGGAGTTCGATCTTTACGATTTGGCAGCCCTTGCTTATTTGTACAAGCGAATCAAAGAGACGGAGGTCATTCAGGAAGCGAGTCACGTCGTGATCGATGAGGCTCAGGACTTTGGTATGATGGTCTACGGAGCATTAAAATATTGTCTTAGCAAATGTACCTATACCATTATGGGCGATGTGTCTCAGAATATCTACTTCGATTACGGACTGACGGACTGGGAAGAACTGAGGAGTCTTATGCTTCCCGAAAAATTCGATTATTTTGGGATTCTAAAGAAAAGTTATCGCAATACGGTGGAAATCTCAAATTTCGCGATCAATATCCTGCAGCATGGAAACTTTCCCATATATCCGGTGGAGCCGATTATCCGCCACGGAAATGAGGTTAGAACGACAAGATGCGATGATGAAGAACAACTGATTTTAGAGACTGCGAATACGATTCTTCAATGGAAGGAAAAGGAATATGAGACAATTGCAGTTATTTGCAGGGATGAAGAGGAAGCGATCGAAGTATCGGAAAAATTGAGGAAAAGAGTAGAGCTTCGTGACTTTAATTCTGAAACGGAGGAGTTCGGAAGCGGTGTAATGGTCCTTCCCATAGAATATTCCAAGGGATTGGAATTCGATGCGGTTCTTCTTTTTAATGCTGACGATAAGAACTATCCGGCTGAGGATGGCTTCGCAAAGCTTCTGTATGTTGCGGCGACCAGAGCGCTTCATGAAATGGTGGTACTTTATTCGGGAAAGTTGACAGATTTGATTGCGGCTCCGGTACCGGAAGAGAAGAGGCTGAAATATCTTGTAGAACAGCCAAAGCCAATCACTCCGATCATGTCCGAGGAACAGCCTAAGACTAAAAGGGAACTGGAGTTGGAACTTGCATCGGATGGGCAGCGGGAGCTAGAGATTCGCAACCGTATCGGACCGAAGAAGATCGTTGTCCAGAAAGCGGGAGAGGAGAGAATATCAAGAGGAACACCAAAGAAAATATCAGGCAGAATATCGGGAAAAATATCAGGAAAAATACCGGAGAAAATACAGGAGAAACCTAATGTTGGAATTCCGGTAAGAAAAGCAGTAGCGAGGAAGGGGACGAAAGGTGGATTAGGAAGCTCTGAATTTGGCGGGATGCCTGACACGACCGGCTTAAGGCCATTAGGGCATTCTAATTTCAATTTGACCGTCCGATGGGTGACCGGCAATAAAAACTATATGGAATTGACCAATGCCTACGGAATACTTCGAATTACACCTATATCTGAAGATACGGTTCGAGTCAGCTTTACAAGGGAGTCATTCGATAATTTTGCGGATATTCCGGCGGAGATTGCGGCAGCTTCGAGACCTGTTTGGAATTTCAGAGAAACAAGAGACAGGGTAGAGCTGATGACGGGGAAGCTGCTCTTGTATATAGATAAGAAAACAAGCGCGCTCTCTTTTTATACGGCGAAAAAAGAACTTCTTCTTGCTGAGAGTACCCGATTTCCAAGACAGATAGAGAAATTACCCAAGAATCAATCATGGACTTATTTTAACTGGACCCCCAAAGAGATATTGAAGGCAAGGGGCGTGCCCGATAATGACTGGCTTGACCTCAAAGCCACGGCGAGATATATTTCTTTCGGTACAGAATCTGATAGACCTGCCTGCATTATGTCCAACAACGGATACCAAATACTGCTTCCGGCAGGCAGACGGGTAATGTGTTGTACAATACCGATGTATGGTTCTTATTTACACACAGAGGGTGAAAAACAGATAGATTATTTTTTCCGAACTGCATTATAATTGTGTAGGATTCGAAAGCGTCTGTCTTTTACAGAAGAAACTCGATAGCTGAGATGTACTTACCTGCTGACATTACTATGAATAAATAGAAATATATAGGAAAACAATAGTAAAAACAAAACTATTGCTGATTAATAAGAGAATGTCAAACAGATGCAGGAGATTAACATGGTAACCAAAATAAATTTATGCGAGATAACAATAACTGAATTAAATGAAATGATAAGGAATAAAACTCTCTCCATAAAAGAGATTGTTTCGCAATATTTAGAGCAAATTGACTCTTTCGACAAAGGTTCTAAGGGATTAAATGCTATTCTTGAGATAAATCCCGATGCTCTTACAATAGCAGAAGAACTTGATGGAAGAAATAAGAAGGATTGTGGTTTGCTTTATGGAGTACCTATTCTTTTAAAAGATAATATAAATACTGCAGATAACTTACACACATCCGCCGGATCGCTGGCATTGGCAGATTCGAGTCCGGCAACGGATGCTGAGATCGTAAAAATTTTAAGAAAGAAAGGTGCCGTTATTCTTGGCAAAACAAATATGACTGAATTTGCCAATTATATGACGAAAGGAATGCCGGACGGATATAGTTCCAAAGGGGGAATTGTAAAATCACCATACGTTTTAGGTGAGAGCCCGGCAGGTTCCAGCACCGGTTCAGGAGTTGCAGTAACAGCTAATTTATGTATGGCGGCTTTGGGCACGGATACTTCCGGTTCCATTATCTCTCCCGGTTTAAAGAACGGTATTGTAGGGTATCGTCCGAGTCAGGGTGCCTTGAGCATAAAAGGGATTGCGCCGATAAGCTTTACTCTTGATATGGTCGGCCCCATGACAAGAACCGTTGAAGATGCAATTATTATTTTTAATGAAGTGTCAGCAAATAAAGTACACTTTACAGAAAATAAAAGCCTTAGAGGTACTGTAATAGGGATTGACCAATCTGCCATTGATAATATGTCGCAGGAAGAAGAAAAAAAGGCGAATAGTGTTTTAGATAAGTTAAAGGAAACTGGTGCAACCTTAAAACGGATACATCTTAAAACAATTTCTAATAAAAAGATGGATGACATTAAGAAATATGAGTTTAAGTATGCTATGAACCAATATTTAGCTGAATTACCATTAGATTATAAAATAAGAAATCTAAAGGATATCATCGAATTTAATGATCTTCATAGAGAAGAAACTTTAAAATATGGTCAAATCTTATTACAAGGGGCCCAGGATAATACTTCCGGTGAAATGACAGAATCTATTTATCTGGATACGTTAAAAGATGTAGAGACCACTAAACGATATATGAAGGATCAGTTAAAGGATGTAAATGTATGTATTGTATTTAAAGATCACCCAATTGTTCAATATACAGGTTTACCCGCAATTACCGTACCTTGTGGCCTATATAATGATGGAATGCCCTTTGGGATAAATATCATCGCCCAAACGGATGAAGAATTATTAAACACAGCTTATGCAATAGAACAAACTGTGGGCAGAAGAGTTAAACCTAAATTTATCGGGTATTAAAAACTGTATTTTCAGATCCGCTGGTTCCGGAAGCAATGAAAAATACAACGATTAATGGTAAGCTATTAAAGGTAACGAACGCAGTGGATAAACTTCTATAAAGTGGTATAATAATTATCGAATATATGAAAATATAATTTGCAGAAAGGGATTACATGAATAACAACGATATATTAATAAGATTAAGATATGCCTTGGATATTAAAGATACAGATATGATAGAGATATTCAAACTGGGCGGGGTGACCGTAACGAAAGAAGAACTGCAAAAAATGTTATCAAAGCCTAAAAACGACAGTAATGTTGACTCCTCTAAGGAGGAGTTTGACGCTACTGATGATATGAATAAATGCAGTAATTACATATTGGAGTCTTTTTTAAACGGTTTCATCATTTTAAAAAGGGGAAAACAGGAATTAAAACCGGGTGAACCTGAGAAACAAGCTTTTATGATCAAAGATAATAAATCTGTAAATAATATCTTGTTAAAGAAAGTAAAAATTGCACTATCCCTTACAGGTGAGGATATGCTCGATATTTTTAAAGATGCCGGGACTAATTTATCAAATAGTGAATTAAGCGCGGTGCTTCGAAGAGAAGGACAACGTAATTATAAGGAATGCGGGGACCGGTACGCCAGGAATTTCTTGAAGGGTTTGGCGATTAAATATAGAAATAAATAATATATAAGTAATAACTATCGGCAGATAAATTATTCTACTTGCACTTTCACGCGTGGCAGGAGGGTACATATGGAAAACAGAAGTGCTTTAATAGTAATTTTGCTAAGGATCATTGGCGGCAAAAAACTTTAGACAAGGCTTGTATAAAATAAAAGTAAATATCTCAACTCAATTCTATCCTCGATATGCGTTTATGGAGCATATTGAGGGTATATTTTTGTATGGAATTTACCATTAGATAGAATTGAAGAAAAGAATAAATTATAAAATTTTCATTTGGATAATTGTATGATATAATTTAGTAAAATTAGCAGAAGGAATAGATATATTAACTAAAAATATATTTAAAATAGACAAATGGAGGGGGACATGGAAGTTAAATTCAAAGATCAATTGTCATTAGGGGTTGCATCGGCAGCAACTCAGATTGAAGGCGGTGAGTGTGGTCATAACTGGAATGACTGGTACACGAGAGGAAATATCAAGGATCATTCCAATCCGGCCCGTGCAACGGATCATTATCGTCTATGGAAAGAAGATGCGGATCTTATGGCGTCGATGAAGATTGAGCATTACCGGATGGGAATTGAGTGGGCGCGGATATGTCCCAATGAAGGAGAAGTGGACGAGACGGCAATTGCACATTATAAAGAAGAACTACGATATTTAAAGGAACAGGGAATTACCGTTCTGCTTACGATACATCATTTCACCAATCCCATGTGGTTTGAGCGGAAAGGGGCATTCACAAAGAAAGAGAATATAAGATATTTCCTCGATTTTGTAAAACTCATTGTAAACGAATTCGGAAGTCTTGTTGCTGAGTACATAACCATTAACGAACCCAATGTATATGCAACCAACTCCTATTACTTCGGGGAGTGGCCTCCGGGAGAAAAATCATTTTCCCGGGCGGTTTCGGTAATGTCCAATATGGCAGTCTGCCATATTAATGCCTACCGGATGATACATAGTATGCGTGAGTCCATGGGATATCATGATACAAAGGTGAGCTTTGCCAATCACGTCCGTGTCTTCGATACGCAGAATCCGGGAAATCCCTGGCACTGTATTTGTGCTAAGCTATTAGATTGGTTTTTTCAAGGAGCTATCACCGAGGCCATATCCACAGGTAATTTTAAATGGCCGTTAAAAGGATCAAAAGATATCTCACATGGCGAATATCTGGACTTTATTGCGATTAATTACTATACACGGAGTACCGTATCCGGATTTGGCGATGGGGTCAGGCAAGATGCGCCGAAGAATGATCTGGGATGGGAAATCTATCCGAAAGGGCTTATTCGTTGTACGGAACATATTTATCAGCTTTTAAAACGGCCGATTTATATTACGGAGAATGGCACCTGCGATAATCAGGATACATTTCGACCGAAATATATCTGCGAACATTTAAAAGTAATAAGCCAGTCCAACCTTCCGATAAGCAGGTACTATCACTGGTGTTACTGTGATAATTTCGAATGGGTGGAAGGAGAAAGTGCACGCTTTGGACTGGTGCATGTGGATTATGAGACCCAGAAAAGAACGATCAAAGCTTCAGGCAGGTTCTATACCAAAATGATTGAAGAAGGCGGGATAACGGAAGACCTTTATAGAGAATACGTAGAACCGCTGAAATATCACTATTAATATATGTATAAACAAATAAACACCGTATGAAATTTTCACAACTTATCTGTTTCGCAATTACCTAATGAAATATAGAAAGACGAAAGGAAAGTGTGCTTTGATTACAATTGATGGAATGAGCTTTCGATTAGATACGGATTGTACCACCTATCTTATTGGCAGAACAAAGTATGGGCATTTGGAGCATATTTATTATGGAAACCTATTGGGGAAAGCGGATGGAGCGGATGTTCTGGCTCAAAAGCGGTCAATCGTAGTTGGCAGCAGTGTTCTTTATAATAGGGAAGATGACGTCTATAGTCTGGATAGTATGTGTTTGGAATGGTCGGACAATGGAAGAGGTGATTATCGCCATAGTCCAACGGAATTTAAAATGCCTGACGGCAGCTTTGTGACCGATTTTATCTATGAAAGTCATGAAGTGCAAGAGGGCACTGTCTCGATGGAAGCATTGCCTACGGCTTATGGGGGCGATCAGACTCTAAAAATAACATTAAGGGATAAGGCATATCCGATTTTTATTGACTTATATTATACGGTATTTGAGCGAATGAATGTGATCAGCAGAAGAGCGGTTGTAAGGAATGAAGGAAATGATCCGATTACTATCCGCCGTATTATGAGTATTTCTATGGATATGCCGGATGAGTGCTTTCAGATGTACACCTTAGATGGAGGCTGGATTAAAGAAGCCAACTTACATAAGCGACCGGTTTCCTATGGAATTACGGTGAATTCTTCCACAACAGGAGCGAGCAGTAATCGGCATAATCCTGCGTTTTTATTAGCAGAAGCTGATGCCAATGAAGACTATGGAAGCGTATATGCCTTCAATATGATCTATAGCGGTAATCATTATAGTATGGTGGAAAAGAATGAACGGGATTATGTTCGTGTATGTATGGGAATTAATCCTCATTTGTTTGAATGGATATTATCTCCGGAGGAGAAGTTCGAAACACCGGAATGTGTAATGAGCTATAGCAGCCAGGGATTCAATGGAACAAGCCATAATATGCATGATTTCATTAATGAGCATATCGTGAGAGGTGACTATAAGAAGAAGGAAAGACCGGTCCTGCTTAATAATTGGGAGGCACACTTTTTTGCTTTTAATGAAGGAAAACTATTGAGGCTTGCCAGGGATGCGAAAAAACTGGGGGTAGAACTATTTGTACTGGATGACGGCTGGTTCGGTGACCGCAATCATGATAAAGCGGGACTTGGAGATTATAGGGTAAATCCCAAGAAGTTACCGGGCGGAATGAAGGCTTTTGCGGATAAGATAAGGAACCTTGGGATGGATTTCGGCCTTTGGTTGGAACCGGAGATGGTGAATGAGGATAGCGAGCTGTATAGGAATCATCCGGAATATGCTGTTAAGCTGCCCAACCGTCATTCGGTTTTAGGGAGAAATCAGTTGGTGCTGAATCTTTGCAAAAAAGAAGTTCGGGATTATATTGTAGAACAGGTCAGCAGTATTCTGGATGAGGCAAAGATTTCTTACGTGAAATGGGATATGAACCGCCATATTGCGGAAGCATTTTCTGAAGCTTTGAAGAATCAAGGTGAGTTCTACCATCGCTACATTCTGGGCCTCTATGAGGTGCTGACCAGGGTATTCGCACCCAGACCCCATATTTTGCTGGAGAGTTGTTCCAGCGGCGGCAATAGGTTCGACTTGGGCATGCTTTGTTATAGTCCGCAGATTTGGGCTTCTGATGATACGGATCCTATTGAGAGGTTAAAAATTCAGACAGGTTTATCCTATTTTTATCCGCAGTCCACCATGGGAGCGCATGTTTCGCAGGCGCCCCATCAGCAAACCCTACGCGAAACACCCCTTGCAACCCGTTTCCATGCAGCCTGCTTCGGATGCCTGGGTTATGAGTTGGACTTAAAGTATTTGTCGCCGGAGCAAAGAAAAGACATTGCAGAGCAAATTGCATTCTATAAGCAGTATCGGAAAATTTTTCAATATGGAAGATTTTATAGGGTCAAATCCTATAAATTTAATAAAGTGATATGGGAAACGGTAAGCGAGGACAAGGAAACCGCCCTCACCGGCTTCTTTCAAACTCTAGCTACCGCAGCGGAAAGCAGCGACAAGCTAAAGGTGGTCGGCCTGAAAGAGGGAAGGTATACCGTTCGTACGAGACCACAAAAGCTTTATATCCAGCGTTTTGGTGGACTGATAAAACACGTTGCACCTGTGGAGTTAAATCCTGATGGTGTAATTATGCGGGTAGTCAATCGTCATTATAGTCTGAAAGATTGTGTGGAAACCTATACCTGCTCTTCGGAGGCACTTGCAGCAGGAATACCGTTATGCGAGCAGTTTATCGGGACGGGTTATCATGAAAGCGTACGAATGCTCGGTGATTTCGGGTCGAATATGTATATTATAGAAACCAAAGACACGTTTCTATAATCAGATTTACGGGGCAAACTACGCCCCTTTTATCAGAAGTTTGGAGAGCAACTTCCGATAAGCTACATTACAGAGACGGAAAATGAACAGCAAAAGTAGCCTTTATATTCAATATGTATGCATAGAAAAGGGGTAAATATGGGAGCAAAAACAGAAAGAAATCATAATCGTTATATGTTTGGCCTTGGAACTATCGGCAGAGATATGCTTTATACAATGGTAAGCATGTACCTTCTGTTCTTCTTGACGGATATTTTAGATTTGCCGGATTCCACTATGTGGTGGATGACAGGAGCGATGACCATACTTCGCATATTTGACGCCGTAAATGATCCAGTCATGGGATTTTTAGTAGATAATACCCGCTCACGATTCGGCAAATTTAAACCGTGGATCGTGATAGGAGCTATTCTTGGCGGTATTCTTACAATTTTATTGTTCCATGATTTTGGACTAAATGGAGCAGGATATATAATAATGTTTGTAGTGATCTATCTTCTCTGGGACTTAACCTATGGAGCCAATGATATCGCTTATTGGTCAATGCTTCCGTCCCTGACACTCGACCAAAAGGAACGTGAGAAAACCGGTTCTTTTGCCAGAATATGTGCAAATATCGGCTTATTTACGACCGTAGTTGGCATATTGCCTGTTACAGGCGCCTTAGGCGGAGATAAAAGAGCCTGGCAGATTACAGTAATCGCAATCGTATTGATTACATGGGCATTTCTTATGTTTACGGTATTCGGAGTGAAGGAGGATAAAAATATTAATGTGAAACAAGAGTCCACTTCATTAAAGGAAATGTTCAGAATTCTATTCCAGAACGACCAGCTATTATTTACGGCGATATCCATGGCATTGTTTATGATCGGTTATTGCACTACCACCGCTTTTGGAGTTTACTTCTTTAAATATGCTTTTAAAAATGAAGGAATGTACTCAGTGTTCGCTGCGATTCTGGGAGTCTCACAACTGGCAGCCTTATCTGTATTTCCTCTGTTCTCAAAAAAATACAGCAGAAAGACCTTATATGCCTTCGCGACTATACTTGTAGTAGTCGGGTATGTAATATTCTTCCTTTCACCGATGAACATGTTGTTTATCGGCGTGGCCGGCATCCTTCTTTTTACCGGTCAGGCTTTCATACAGTTGCTGATGCTGATGTTCCTGACAGATACGGTAGAGTACGGACAGTGGAAGCTGGGTCGTCGTAATGAAAGCATCACTTTCTCTGTACAGCCGTTCATCAATAAAATCGGGGGAGCAATTGCCAATGGGATTGTTGGTGTGACTTTGATCGTTTCCGGTATTAATGCGGCACCGGCACCGGAGGATGTTACGGATTCCGGGCTGTTAATTATGAAGCTGGCAATGCTGATTTTACCGCTTATCTTTATTGTGGCCGGTTACCTGATTTATGATAAGAAGTTCAAGATCGATAAGCAGATGTATGATACGATAATATCGGAATTGGCTGCTCGCGGTGAAATAAATAGAGAATAGGAGTGAGGTTTTATGCTGACAAAGAAAAGTCGTATCAAAGATGTATATACCAATCCGATTGGACGGGACATTATCGATCGGGTGCTTTTACAAATGAATATAAGCAAAAAGGCAGTTACTAATCCAATCGTAGGGAATCTAAAGCTAAAGAATTTGCCGAAGCTGTCTAAAGGCCATTTGGATGAAGGTTTTGTGGATACGTTACTTACCCTTTTAAATACGGAACAGGAAACAGTAAAAGGCGATGATGAGTCCATTCTGAAAGCTTGGTGGAAGGAAGCCGTATTTTACCAGATTTATCCCAGAAGCTTCAAAGACAGCAACGGAGACGGCATTGGCGATCTCCAGGGTATCATAAGTAAATTGGATTACATAAAAGAGTTGGGGATCGATGCTATCTGGATTTCACCGATCTATGATTCCCCTAACGATGATAATGGATATGACATAAGAGATTATCATAAAATCATGGCCGAGTTCGGAACAATGGAGGATTTTGACAGGTTGTTAGCTGAGGTTCATAACCGTGGCATGAGGCTTATTATGGATCTTGTGGTGAACCATACCTCAGATGAACATGAGTGGTATCAGAAGGCCATTCATGAACCGGATTCCAAATATGGAGATTATTATATTTTTAAAGATCAGCCTAATAACTGGACATCATTTTTCAGCGGCAGTGCGTGGAACTATGTTGAAGAACGCGGACAATATGCATTGCATTTATTCTCGAAGAAACAGATGGATTTAAATTGGGAAAATGAAACCCTGCGTCATGAGATCCATGATATGGTAAGATGGTGGCTGGAAAAGGGTGTGGATGGATTCCGCCTGGATGTCATTAATTATATTTCTAAGCGCAGCGGCCTGCCGGATGGAAATGAAAGCATCGGCAAGCTTATGGGATATCATGGGGTAGAACATTATTTCTATGGACCTCGTCTTCACGAATATCTGCATGATATGAAAGAGAAGGTATTTATCCCATATCATGCTTTTTCGGTCGGAGAAACTCCCGGGACAGGAATGGAAATGAGCAAGCTGTTGACTGCCGATTATCGAAAAGAGCTGGACATGGTATTCTCCTTCGACCATCTGGAAACGCCGGGACATACACGTTTTGATGATTATCGATATGACCTTAATTATCTAAAGAGCTATATGATTGACTGGATGGAGAATTACGGGAATCATTGTCAGCCATCGATGTTTTATGAAAACCACGATAATCCGCGCATGATTTCTAAAATAAATCCGGACCCACGGTATCGGAATGTTCTGGGTAAGCTTTTGGCCGTAATACAGCTTACACTGCGAGGCACGCCATTTATTTACCAGGGGCAGGAACTTGGAATGATCAATCAAAACTTCAAATCCATCGAAGCGCTTCGTGATGTGGAGTCGTTGAATCTTTATGACGAGTTATGCGGCACAATGAAAAAAGAAGAGGCATTTGCAAAGATATTGGCCGGTTCCAGAGACCATGCCAGAACACCCATGCAGTGGAACGATCAGCAATATGCAGGTTTTTCTAACGTGGAGCCGTGGATTATGATGGATGAGGATTATAAGAATTGCAATGTAGAGATACAGCTTCAAGATAAGAACTCCATCCTTCGTTTTTTCCGGGAATTAATCGCTTTGCGTAAAGAGCATAGTGTTATTTATTATGGAGATGTGCTATTTAGTGATCAAAAGGAAAAAGATTTATTTACCTATTATCGTAAGGATGGAAGGGAAACGCTGTATATTGAAATAAATTTAAGCTCATCCGATAAGAAACGAACAAAATATCCTGAGGGAATTCGCTTGCTGTCCAATTATCCGGAGGATTCATCCTCATTCCTGCGCCCATATGAGGCGAATATATGGAAATGTAATTAGTATACTAGGAACTATTACCTTCATTGTTATAATAGGACTATGGCGTTATCTTTTTTTATTACTAGTGCCTTTAGTGCAGCGAAAGGAAGGAAACTTGTTATGAACAGTGAGTATATCATCAGTAAATGGGCGATGGTACGCCGCAATGAATTGGTTGATGTACCGGAAGTGTTTGAAGTACATGAAGATTTTTTACATATTATGGATATTGAAGAATTTGAAGCGGCCTTCCAACAGGTGCATGATATATTTTATCAAATATATACCGATATATCATATCATCCGGAACGCTTTGGGTTCCCATTATACAAACATAATGAATATAATTATTTTTCCAAAGAGGCACGGGAAACAAGGTCCAAGCCATGGGATATATTTCATTTCATGCTGTATATGTTTGAGTGCGCTGAGTTTAAAAATAACATATGTATTATCGATGCGGAAAAACTTAGGGCAATCAACAAGGTGAAAAAAATCACTTTTTTAATAGAAGCTTTAACTGATTATGGATTTATATTTATAGGTCTTAAAGATAATAAGATCACACCATCTTTAAAGTATTTCGAGGTGGATTATCCAGATAACCGCAACGTATTGCTAATTCTTTCTCTAGCGGCAAAAAAAGTTATGACTACCCAGCTGAAAGGTGTAAAAAATCATTTTTCTCCCGCCGTGGTATTTAGAAACGGTTTTATAAGTTGGAATTATAAGATTTTCAAGGATGATTTAACGCATTGCAATTTAGCCGAAGGAATTTATTATGTGTCTGATAAGCTGCACAAAAAAGAAGAACAAGACTTTGTTGAAATGATGGACAAAATTCTGATGGATAAAGGTTTTAGTACAGACAAGGCTGATAATCATGAAGGGCCAAGTATAAGATATTATGACAAAAGGTCAAATGCAACCTATCAGTTTGCCATTACCTCATTTGAGGGAGATTTGATGTTAGAATTGCGTATACGGAATGCGGAAAAATGCATGGAATATCTGAAAGGCTGCTCTGACAGGATAGTGGAAATTTTTAGGCAAACCGATAAAGGCTGTCAAAACAGAATAAATGGTACTTGTAAGTACGGCGTGAAATATATATTTGAAGATGAAGAAAAATGGCATTGCGGCTGTTATCGTGCACCGTTTAGGATATCCCCTATCAAGGAAGAAATCCCTCATTATTTAAAGCTAGTGGAATTGGGAAACAAACGGTAAATATGGGTTTTTTATTAATGTGATTTTTGGCTGAATACTTAAATATACTCTTGAGAAGGATAAAAAAGAAAAATACTATATCCTGAAAATATGAATATATTTTAGGCAGGAGGAAAATGAATGGATCAACATTATGAATATATCGGTATGAAAAAGCAGGAAGTAAACCAGCCAATTGCTTTCCCGTCACAACACCAGAATCCCCCAGGATTTGAACATCTTATGAATCCCCGGCCGATTTTTGACTCTCCGGATTATGTTGGAAGTGGCAAATTGAAAGGAAAGGTAGCTATAATTACAGGCGGCGATAGTGGATTCGGCAGGGCGATTGCGGTAGCCTTTGCAAAAGAAGGTGCAAATCTTACGATTTTATACCTGAATGAGCATGAGGATGCAGAAGAAACTAAAGAATATGTGGAGAAACTTGGTGCAAGCTGCCAGCTTCTGCCCGGAGATTTACGAGATTCGTCCACCTCTGAGTCAGCAGTAGCGCATACTATTAAAACGTATCAACAATTGGATATAGTAGTGAATAATGCAGCGGTACAACCATATACCAGCGATATAATGGATGTATCGGACGAGCAACTGGATAACACATTCCGCACGAATGTCTATCCGCTTTTTTATATGACAAAGGCTGCATTACCTCATTTGAAATATGGCAGTTCTATAATCAGTACAACGTCCAGAGTTGCTTATGAAGTTGCACCGACATATGTTTATTTAGCTTCGAATGATTCGGCATATGTTACCGGACAGATACTCCACGTAAATGGCGGTTTAATTCGTTATTCATAGTCACAAATTTCCAGAAGGGGAGCAGCTGAAAGGCTGCTCCTTAATTTCTATTAAAAACCTAAGGCTAAATTAGGTATGAAAAAATATGAGTTGCCATGTTAGAACTGGAAGTTGCAGGAAATAGTTAGACTCCTATTTACACGAACGAATGTTCTTGCTATAATATATCACATATAGAGAACAAATGTTTTGGTTTCTGAAATAAATAATTTTCTAAGGAGGCAATCGTAGAATAGATATGAAGAACAGGACCTATATTGCAATCGACTTAAAATCTTTCTATGCTTCGGTTGAGTGTAAGGAACGAGGACTTGATCCTCTAACGACTAACCTTGTTGTGGCCGATGCAAGCCGCACGGAAAAGACGATTTGCCTCGCTGTTTCTCCGGCCCTCAAAGCATACGGTATTTCCGGTAGGGCTAGGCTGTTTGAGGTCGTGCAAAAGGTCAAGGAAGTAAATGCGGAACGGCTGCAAAAAGCACCGGGGCGAGTTTTTACAGGCGCCTCCATCGACGACACTGAACTGAAAGCCTCACCGGGTCTCTCCCTGGACTATATTGCAGCTCCTCCGAGAATGGCTCATTATATAGAATACAGCACGCGGATTTATAATACTTACTTGAAGTACATCGCCCCGGAAGACATGCATGTTTATTCCATCGACGAGGTGTTCATGGATGTGACCGATTATCTGGACACCTATAAGTTATCCGCCCGTGAGCTTGCCACGAAAATGATTCAGGATGTTCGGAAAAACATAGGTATTACAGCGACCGCCGGAATCGGAACGAACTTGTACCTTTGTAAAATCGCTATGGATATTCAGGCGAAGTGTATTCCGGTGGATCACAATGGTGTACTAATCGCTGAATTGGACGAAATGAGTTACCGACATTCGATGTGGTCACATCGGCCGCTCACTGATTTTTGGCGTGTTGGAAAAGGATATGCCAAGAAACTGGAGGAACAAGGACTTTTTACCATGGGAGATATTGCGAAATGCTCTCTCGGTAGGCCTAACGATTATTATAACGAAGACTTATTGTACCGGTTATTCGGTATTAATGCAGAATTGTTGATTGACCATGCTTGGGGATGGGAACCGTGTACCATTGCAGATATTAAAGCTTATAAGCCGAGCACAAACAGTATTGGTTCAGGTCAGGTTCTGCAATATGCTTATCCTTTTGGCAAAGCGAAGCTGGTAATACGGGAAATGACGGATTTGCTTGTACTTGATCTTGTGGATAAAAGGCTTGTAACGGATCAGCTTGTTTTGACAGTTGGATATGACATCGAGAATTTATCAGATTTAAATAGAAAGAAATTATATTGTGGGCAGGTTACCATAGATCGTTATGGACGTTCCGTTCCAAAGTCTGCCCATGGTACGGTAAACCTTGGCAGACAGACTTCTTCTACTAAATTGATTATGGAAGCTGTTACAGAGTTGTTTGAGCGCATCGTTGACAAAAATCTTCTGGTACGGAGGGTTAATATCGCAGCCAATCATGTTGTGGATGAGACAAGTATCCAAAAGATGGACAGTTTTGAACAGCTTAATCTCTTCACAGATTATGCCGCGGTACAAGCGAAAAAGGAGGAGGAAGAAGCCGAGCTTGCAAGAGAAAAAAAGGTGCAGAAAGCGATGCTGGAAATAAAAAGAAAATACGGAAAGAATGCCGTGCTGAAGGGGATGAATTTGGAAGAAGGTGCTACGGGAATGCTTCGGAACAAGCAGATTGGAGGACACAGAGCATGATGAGGGAATATGATGACATCATCCAACTACCGCACTATATTTCTAAGACACGGCCTCATATGGCAGCCATTGACCGGGCGGCTCAGTTTTCTCCCTTCGCCGCCTTGACCGGACATGATGCTGCCATCAAAGAAACGGCAAGGCAAACCGATAAGAGAGTGGAATTAGATGAATATTTAAAGGATGCTTTGAGAAATAGGCTGCAAATTATAGCGAATCGGATGAAAGAACATCCTCAAATAGCAATCACCTATTTTCAACCCGATGGAAAGAAGGATGGCGGTACCTATGTTACGGTCATTAATAAGATTAAAAAGATAAGTGAATATGAGCGGAGTATTGTTATGATCGATGGTACCATAATTCCGATTGATGATATAATCAGTATAGAAGGTGAGATATGCTCCTGGTAACGAATTACTGGTTCATGGCTTTTTATAATATTAGCGTTGACAAATTAGCATATGGATGCTATTGTGACTATTAGAAACATATTGGTCAAAAAGGAGAATTAGCTTTGCCAAAAACATATTCTGATGATGAAAGAGCATATATCAAAAAAAGGCTAAAAGAAGAGGCTGCATATTTACTTTCAACCTTTGGAATAAGACGCACAACTGTAGATGAATTGGTGGAGCGCGTTAAAATTCCCAAAGGCACATTTTACTTATTTTATGACTCAAAAGAGCTTTTATTGTTTGAGGTTTTAATAGAGCAGCATGAAATTATTGAGCAGCAAATGCTTGATGAGATTAAGGCATTACACGGGCATGCTACAACTGATGAATTGACGGAGATAATATATAACTCTTTTCTGATTACTGATAAAATAGGCTTATTGCGCCTTATTACCACAGGCGAAATAGAATTGCTGTATCGAAAGTTACCACAAGAAGTTATGCAAAACCATTTTATTCAGGATAGTTCAATGATAAAAAGTATAGGAGAACTCTTACCTCTTTCATCTGATATCAATACCGACCATTTTGCGACCGCTTTTAGAAATCTCTTTATTACGATGGTCTATAAACGTGAAATGGGAGAAGACTTTTTTAACGATGCCTTAAAACTTACCATTAGAGGTTTAGTGTTGCAAATGATCACATAAAAATTTTAGGCTTTTTCTGACTACTAAGAACAAACGAGTCAAATAAGGAGATGGAATTATGCTCACAGTCGAAAACTTATCATTTAGCTATTCAAAAAGGCCCTTTATTGAAAATATGAATTTTCATGTTGACAAGGGAGAAATATTCGGATTTTTAGGCCCATCCGGAGCGGGGAAAACGACCCTGCAAAAAATACTTACCGGTTTAATTACAGGATATAAAGGGAGCGTCAAGTTAGGCGGTATTGAGTGCAAAGAACATGATAACCACTTTTATGAAAATATAGGTGTGGATTTTGAATATTCCACTTTATACGAAAAGTTGACCGCCCGGCAAAATCTCCAATTTTTCAATTCACTATACGCTAAGAAAACAAGGGCGATTGATGAAATGCTTGCAGAAATCGGATTACAGAATGACGCGGACAAAAAGGTGGCCGATTATTCAAAGGGTATGAAGTCAAGATTGAATTTTCTAAAGGCATTGCTCCACGACCCTACTATATTATTCCTCGACGAGCCGACAAGCGGCCTTGACCCCGCTAACAGCAAACTGATGAAAGATATGATTTTACAGCAGAAAGAAAAGGGGAAAACGATATTTTTAACAACACACAATATGACGGACGCAACGGAACTATGCGATAGGGTAGCCTTTATTGTGAACGGCAGCATTAAGGCGTTGGATCGCCCGCACAACCTTATTATGCAAAAAGGGGCGGCGAAAGTTAGGTATACTTATTATGAGGGCCAGGAGAAGACAGGCGAATGTTTGCTCTCCCAAATATCAAAGGATAAGGCATTAATAAATCTGATAGAAGAAAACCGCATATTATCCATTCATAGCAGCGAACCGACTTTGAACGATATTTTTATTGAGGTTACGGGGAGGGCGTTGCAATGAGGTTGGTAAAAATGATACTAGGGGATGTTCGCTTTCAATTTAAATATGGATTTTACTTTATTTACGCAGTGTTTAGTACTTTATATGTTTTCCTGCTTCTCATCTTCCCGGAGACATGGCGGGAAAAAGCAGCAAGTATTATGATTTATTCCGATCCGGCGGCGATGGGGCTTTTATTCATGGGGGCCATTGTACTATTGGAAAAAAGTCAAAGGGTATTGAATGCCCTGGCAGTATCGCCAGTGAAAGTCTCTGAATATATAAAGGCGAAAGCAGTATCGCTTGTATTTATATCCGTGCTTGTATCCTTGGTGCTTGCACTTATGGGAGGACTTAAAAATATCCCGGTAGTTTTAATCACAACGGCGCTGACCTCGATCATCTTCACCTTATTAGGCTTGATTGTAGCAACAAAAATAAGCAGCTTGAACCAATACATAATTGCGACTGTCCCATTGGAGATTATTTGTTTCGTGCCGCCTATCATTTATTTATTCGTGCCAACAGCCATTATGCAGTGGTATCCATTGAACGGAAGCATTGCCTTAATATCAAACAGCAGTCAAGACCCTCTGTATGACATTGCCGTACTCTTAATTGTAATTGTATGCTTATTCATTGTTGCTCAACGTGCAACAGCTAAAATGTGGAGAAGCCTTGGGGGTATCAAGTTATGAATGCAATTCGTATTAGCTTCTTACAAATGCTTCGGCAGATGAAACAGGATGCCATGCTTATGATAATTGCCTTTGTTCCATTTCTTGCCGGAACAGTTTTTCGGTTTATTACTCCTATCATAGAGGATTTACTAACAAGTCATTTAGGCGTGAATGAAATATTAACCCCTTATTATGAATTATTCGACCTTTTCCTTATTATCTTGACGCCCTCTATGCTTAATTACGTTGTTGCTATGGTAATATTGGAAGAAGCGGACGACCATATGATTGCCTACCTGGCCGTAACCCCTTTGAGAAAAACAGGATATTTGCTTTCAAGATTAGGAGTTACAGGGCTTATTTCATTCCCTGTCAGTATTTTTGTATCTGTGCTTTTCCATCTTTCAAATACGGATATGTTGACACTTACGGGAATTGCATTAGCCGGAACTATTCAAGGTATTGTCGTAGCCTTGCTTATTGTGGCCCTATCGACAAATAAGGTCGAGGGAATGGCGGTTGGGAAAATGGCTACCCTTTTTAGTTTAGGCGCACTGGTACCATATTTTGTGGCCGGAAAAGCGCAATATTTTGTAGCGATATTGCCGTCATTTTGGATGGCAAAAACAATGCAGTCTAACAATTATTTTTCGTTGATCATCTCGATTTTATTGGCGGTGGTTTGGATGGTATTATTGTCTGAAAAGTTCATAAAGAAAGTGACGGGATAGTTAAGAAAACCGCAATCCTCTGTAAAAAGGGACTGCGGTTTTCAATTGCGGTTTTAATTTTAACATAAAAGTTATAAAATTTGTTTCTAAAGTTCTTTCCAACCTGATAGCCAAGTTTTATCGTTTGCAATAGCAGTTACTACGTCCTCTCCTGATTTGAAATCATCGAAGGTTCCATTGTTAATTTCGCTGATAGCCTTACTTAGCAGATTTTCATAATAAGCTTCAGGTGTCAATTCGGTCGTGGTTTGGTGAAAATGCTGCTGGGACTCAGAAGAGGCTATTCGTGCATATTCATTTTTTACTTGGGCGATGAGTTTATCACGATTCATATAATATACTCCTTTGTATAAAAGTTTATTTTTTATCGTTACCTGGTTTATGGCGGCTGCCGGACTGCTTTTTGGCATTTCTGCTTTCTCCGTCTAACGCACTTTCAGCCATAGTAGGCCCGCCATGTGATTTTTTCTTACGAATTGCTTTGGGGTCAATTTGTGAATCTTTTGCCATAACTATTCTCCTTAAAATTAATACCGTTATTATCTGCATGTAGAAGGATATTATTCAAAGTTGCATTTGGCAGGTTGAAATAGGTTGTCCGAGGGCTGCTATAGAAGTTACAAATGTAGTATGTAGATGCTGTACCATTTAAAGCAATATATTATTCCGAATCGCTCGGACTGCAAATCTCATCATGAGTAAGAATTGTGGATAGCGTATCCCCGAGTTGTGAAAAAATAACTGAGAGCATGGCAACGTCCTCTTTGCTGTATGATTTGGAGATTGCACAGGCGACGGAGGAAATAAAAGTAACTAATTCACAGGAATTCATAAAAATCACCTCTGCTATATGGTATGAATTGACAGGAATATCGTGATAAACTTTGCGGTAGTCCTCTTGACAATTAGAGCGATGCTCAGCATAATATAATTGAGCGCTGCTCAAATCTACGTACAAGGGAGGTTGACATGAAAAAATCCACAAAGGCTACAGAAGTCAAAGAGCGCATTATTGATGTGACGATTGCTTTAATACAAACAAGCAATGGCAATGCCGCTGAAATTACAACCCGTGATATTGCAGAAAAAGCGGGGGTCGGCAACGGACTTATCAACTATCATTTTCAAACGAAAGAAAATCTCATTGCCATCTGTGTGCAGCGGATTATTGGGCAAGTGGTTGATGGCTTCAAGCCAAACGTTGGCCATATGCAAAACCCACAAGAACGCATGACCTATACAGCATCACAAGTATTCGAGTTTTTATTTGCTAACCCTGCTATTTCTCGCATTTCGATACTTGGGGATTTATCAGACCAATCAGATGAAAGCAACACGGTAAAAAGTCAAAAAAGCATCTGTGATGTTTTGGGAGATAGTATGAGCCAAGCCGATAAAAATCTTTTTTCCTTTGTACTTGTTACTGCTATACAAGCCGCATTTTTAGCGAATCAACACGGCGGTGCGATGATTGGGTATCTGATGGATACCGCCGAATCTCGCAAGACGTTTATTGTAAAGCTGGTTAATATGCTACTTAATGGCGTTAATACAGAATCGCCTGCGGAGGTATCGAAAACCTATGAATAAGAAAATAGTAATTGAACAACGGGGGTTAAAAAATGCAAAAATCCATTAGAAAGGTGTGGTATAAACGTATGTGGGTATACATCGGGGGCGGCATCTTGCTTGCCCTTGCAATATATTTGATTGTCCAAGGAATACGGTGCGGCATAGCGGTCAAAGATGGCGAGAAACGCCTTGCTACATATAACGCAGTGACTGCTGACTTAAGCTATGGGGATATGACCTATATTGATACTATCCCCGATGACGTCACAGATGATGCTAAAGTCATTCTATCCATGCATGGTATATTTGGTGGTTATGACCAAGGCTATGACACCTGTAAGGATTTTAGCAATGATTATAGAATTCTTGCCCCATCACGCTTTGGATATTTGGGCAGTGATGTAATGGGTGGTGGAACACCATCAGAACAAGCTGCAGCTTATGTAGAGTTGCTAGATAGCTTGGGGATTGACAAGGTATATCCTCTTGCGACCTCCGCCGGAGGAACAGCGGCAATTCGATTTACATTGGATTATCCCGAACGGACGGAAGGACTAATCTTATATTGCTCTGCCATGCCATATGTAGAAAAGCCGGAAAAATATATGGAGTACGCCGGGCCACCCGCCTTTTTGTGCAATGACTACACCATGTTTCTAATCAGTCCACTGTTTGACCCCATCATGGGCATGGAGCCGTCTACAATTTACAGTATGCTCCCCTGCGGTGACAGAAAAAACGGTGTGGTGTTGGATGCTTCCGTTACCAACCCCGATATGGCAAGAAATTTTGACAGCTATCCGATTGAATCTTTACAGGTTCCAACGCTTATTCTCCATGCAAAGGATGATAAAATGGCAAATTATTTAGACACAGAAAAGGCTGTGCCACGCTTTCCAAACTGTACTTTTATTTCCTTTGAAAGCGGTGGGCATTTGATGGCAGGACATGACGAAGAAATTAAAAAAGCGGTAGCTGATTTTATGAAGTGAATTGGTTCATATGAATTAGCTGTATTATGACAAAGAGAATACAGAAATGGAGGTAGTCATATGGCCAAAATGAGAACGAATTTAATTCAGAATACTGCAATGTGAAATATGTTGAAAAGGATAATGCGGTACTGCTTGTATGGAAAAAATTCTGCTGCTTTGAGGACGAAAAAGCAGATGTGTGCTGAATATCCGGTATAGAACGGTTTGCCCGATGAAATTTAGACAGGGAGGTGATTAATGAATACGGTGAATGTTTTAAAGAATCTTATGACGCTTACTCACACATCAGTAATGAAAGAGTATTTGCTGTGAACCCCGTTTTTATATAAAAATGGGTATATGAGAATAGAAGGCCCTTTATTGAGATTCTTGATTTTACCCATCCGCATTAAACATGGAGGACAAATAAATGTATAAAAAAGACGATGTATGGCGGAAAGTACAGGATTATCTTCCGTTAGACAATAGACTATGTTCAGATACAGAACCAGAAGAAATATTCTTGCATTTAAAAGATGGAAATCGGATACATTTAGATATTTATTCCTTACTGAACCCTAAAGGTATCATCATTCTTTTTCATGGAGTTGGGGGAAATGGGCGGCTACTTTCCTTTTTGGCTGTTCCACTTTTTAAAAGTGGATATAAAGTGATTTGCCCAGATATGCCTTTATATGGGTATAGTGAATACACAGGCACAGTTAACTATGATATGTGGGTGAAGGATGGACTTGAAATAACAGAGTATTATGCTAAAGAAAAGCTCCCTATGTTTCTATTTGGCCTTAGTGCAGGCGGAATGTTAGCTTATCAGGTCGCCTGTCAAGCGCCCTCAATACGGGGTGTGTTAGCAACATGTATTTTGGATCAAAGATTGGAAACTGTAAGAGAAAAAACTGCGTCAAATCCGTATCTTGTACGTTTCGGACTTCCTATTGCAGCAAGTATCAAAAAGTGGTTTTCTAATATTCGCATCCCTATAAAATGGGTTGCAAACATGAAAGCGATAGTAAACAATAAAGAGTTAGCAAAGCTACTTATGAGTGATAAGAAATCATCCGGTGCAAAAATTTCTCTGGACTTTTTATATACCATGCTTCATCCTAATGTGATAATAGAGCCGAGAGATTTTAATATCCCTTTTTGCCTTCTTCATCCAGAGAATGATTTATGGACTTCTGTATCCTTAAGCCGCCTGTTTTACGATAAAATTGAATGTGAGAAAGAAATACACATGCTTAAAGATGCAGGACATTTTCCTATCGAAGAGCAAGGCTTAAAAACCCTTCAAGAAAAGAGCTTGGCATTTATTGAAAAACACTTGTATGACTAATTATATACACTGTAGAAATACTCCGGGGCAAAGTTAGTCAAAGATCCGTGATTTCTACATGATAGCAGCCATCTAATCAGTATGTAACAGGTGTTGATGTTGACATTATCAGAGCTGAACCAGAGGCTTAAATCCTTGGGATACTTTTTAGCCTATTTGACTTACTAAAAATACATGATGGATTTATATTACTCAGATTAATAAGAATATAATGAGGTAGCATTATGAGGGATTTTTATGATGTAGTTAATTCAAGACGAACAATTAGAGATTTTGAAAACGAGCCTATAGATGATGCGGTTATTGAAAGAATTATTTCAGCAGGAATGAAAGCACCTACAAATGACCACATGAGAGATTGGCATTTCATTGTTATTAAGGATAAGTATACTGTTGCTAAATTAATCAATAAAATACCAGAGCAAATATCTGATGATGATATTAATGCCATATTACGAGACTGGAACTTAAATGATAATTGTCAGCAAAATGCCTACAAAGATGCAATTCCAAAACAGTATCAAATGTTAGCAGAGGCAGCTTGTGTGATTGTTCCATTGTTTAAACAAAAGACGAATATATTGCATCCAGAAAATCTTTCTCACTTGAATGGCTATGCGTCCATTTGGTGTTGTATTGAGAATATGTTTCTAGCAATAACTGCTGAGGGATATGCATCTGTTTTGCGTATTCCTTTAGGAGATGAGGGAGATTGGGCAAGAAAAGTTTTAAATTTCCCAGAGGACTACCTTATGCCGTGCTTTATAGCTGTGGGAAAAGCAAGTGCAAATGCTTCATATGTGGAGCAAAAAGAATACTTTATAACTGAAAGAATACACAAGAATGTTTGGTAGGTTGTGGATGTGACAAATCCCAATTTATTGTGGTATTCATGCTACTATGTCTATCAGCTGCATATTTTTTTCACTGCCACGCCAAGGTTTTCAGGGTGAAATACATCTATCAGGATATATGCCAGTTATTTTAAGAGCGAACTTAAGTATGAGGATCAGAATTTATGAGAATAAATAATGGTGTTAGATGCATGTAATCATTTTGTTTATATTATTCGGCTAAATAATGAGTAAATTTATATTTTCTGCAGATGATAATTGAGTAAAAGTTGTTAGGTAAGGATGGTGAATTTATGGCTAAAGCAGGTATGAAAAGACCGGATCCAAAGGAGCCGCATGGAACAGAAAGTAACAAAAAGATGAAAATAAAAAAGAATGAAGCGGGACCTGTTCCGGAGATTCAGGGCAAGGCAAAAGCAGGGCATAATAAGGCAAATAATATGCAGGATAATAAGCAAGACAAATAAAAAATAAAGGAATTATTGACAGCTCACATGATTTGATGAACAATCAAAATATGTGAGCTGTTTTTCATGTAATAGGAGGCACGTAGCTTGCAGAAATAAAAATTACCGTAAAAATTCTAATTCTACTGATGGTCGATAGCTTTTTAAGTAGGGTTAGATAGAATAAACATAGATAGAAAGGAGAAATCCATGGATAAAGACAAATTTGGGAAATTTGTCACCAACCGAAGAAAAGAAAAAAATATGACCCAGAAAGAACTGGCAGAGATATTGTATGTGACCGATAAGGCAGTTTCAAAATGGGAAAGAGGACTTAGCTTTCCTGATATTTCAATTTTAGAGCCGTTAGCCGATGCTTTGGATATAACGGTAATGGAATTGTTAAAGGGAGAATGTATTGAGGAAGATCGTTGTATATCGACGGAAGATGCCAGGCAGCTCATTCATGATTCCATTGCAATTTCAGATGCGGAAATATCCAGAAAGCATACAAAAAGCAAGTATATTATGATTTTTTGTATTGTATGCCTTATGCTTCTTATCTCTATTATACTAAATATTATTTCCTTTACAACGGTACCGGAAACGGTACAGGATAACCGGAAGTTCGATGAGCAACAAGATTACTTTTACATAAATGAGCCGGAATTCGAAGAAAGGGAGTGAATGGAGTATGAAAAAGACAGAAGTGATTACTGCGTTTTTTATGTTTATAGTGTGGTGCATTTTCTTAAGGGTATCTGGCTTTATTGAAGTGCAGAAAATATCGGAAAATGAAATAGTAGGCTGGGTGCTTCTCGCATTGCTTATGCTGCTGTTGTTTTATGGAGCAAAAAAAGCTCCGGCAGGAGATTATACGAAAGAGATGTTTTGTTTGAAAAAAAGCAAGGCATTTCAGGGATTTTTAGCAGTTTGTGTTATCCTGCACCATATGTATATCGTATTATCGTCTAAACTAGGTTATAAAGGTGTGTTGAGCATATTTGAAAATTCAGGGGTTATTATTGTAGGATTTTTTTTCTTTGCGTCAGGTTATGGTCTTATTACAAGCTTATATCAAAAGGAAGATTATTTAAAAGGCTTTATAAAAAAGCGAGTATTCACCGTATTGGTTCCTTTTTTTATTTGTAATTACGCCTATATGGTGACGATGCTTCTGATGGGAAGAAAATATGCAATGAGTGATTTGCTGTACGCCTTTATCGGAGTGAAGCTTTTAAATTCTCAAATGTGGTTTGCCGTGGAAATTATGTTTTTGTATTTTCTGTTTTATTTTATCTTTCGTTTTATCAAGCGGGAAAAAATGGCTTATACGATTATGGGAGTTTGCATCGTGGCCATGATGGCCGGCAGCTTGTTGCTGGGACATGATTTGACGACCGATGAAATCGCCAACTGGTTCAGGGGAGAATGGTGGTATAATACGACATTCGTATTTTTTATGGGCTTGCTAGCTGCTCGTTTTAAAGAAAAATTGCTGCCATGGATTAAAAAAAGGTATTATTTATGCTTGAGTATGCTTCTTGTTCTCAGTTCGTTTTTTGGATTTATGTCAAAAAGATTGCTTGAAGAAAAAGGCTATTGGATTGAAAATATGTTTTATAAAGGATATGCGGAAAAAATTGAAACATTGGCTTTTCAGCTCCCCATGGTCGTGTGTTCTGTTGCGGTAATTTTATTGCTTATGATGAAAATTACGTTCTATAACAAAGTATTGGATTTTTTAGGCAGGCTTTCGCTTGAAGTCATACTAATTAACAATGTATTCATCATAGTTCTTTTGAAACTTGCCGTTGTAAATGAAGCCTTATATATTATAGCGGTGTTTGTTACAACAATATTAGCCGCCATGGCTATCTATAAAATAAAATTATGGGTATTGGACAAAAAGGATTATTGGGGTAGAAAATATTATAATAAATAGGAGGGGATAGGGATGTCACTTGGAATATTTATGATCTTACTTTTGGTATTATTGCTTATTGGAGCAAGAGGGAAAACGAAAAAGGAATTTTTTGAAGATGCCTTTTCGCTGTCTGTTATGAAGGGGCTGCAGGGATTTTGTGCGGCTGGCATCATACTACATCATTTAGCGCAAGCTATTACCCAAAATGGCAAGATCGATAGGGGAGTACTGAATCTCATGTGCGATATAGGTGTCTTTTTTGTGGGCGTGTTCTTCTTTTGCTCGGGTTATGGAGTGTATACAAGTCTAAAAACAAAACAGGATTATTTAAAAGGCTTTCTCCCTAAAAGGTTGTCAACGATTTTAGTGCCGTTTTATACAGGAAATACTATATTTGTTTTGACTGCCATATTGTTTGGGGAAACATTTACAACAACAGAATTAATCAGTGCTCTTACGGGATGGATTTTATTAAACACACAGCTTTGGTTTATTGTGGAAATTTTTATTTTATATATTATCTTTTACATTCTTTTTAAAGGTTTAAAAAATGAAAAGGCCGCTTATCTTTTGATGGGAGTATTTATTATTGCTCTTATGATAGTAAGTTTGTTTCTTGGACACGATTTCCAGACCAAAAGCGGTGGTGCATGGTTGAAAGGTGAGTGGTGGTATAATTGTATCTTTTTATTTTTTATTGGGATGACATTCGCCAGATACTATGATGCTCTGATTGTAAATATTAAAAAGATTTATTGGGTATGGCTGTCGATCGGTCTGATAGGAAGCGGTGTTTTCTATGCATTAACACAACATATGTTAAAAACAAAAGGTTATTGGGCAGAATGGGACGGCCATCCGGGGTATTTAGAAAAAATACAGACGTTGTCATGTCAGCTTCCGATGATTATTTTTATGGTCGTAACATTTTTCTTAGTTACGATGAAACTTCAATTTAAAAATAATTTACTTTCTTTTTTGGGAAAAATTGCATTTGAGCTTTATATTATTCATAACTTATTTATCATAAACCTAAGAGATCAAATAAAAATCAAAGATGATTTTATTTACATAATATCTGTATACGTATTATCCATTTCATTGGCAGTCCTGCTTCATGCATTTGACCAAAAGGTTATTGCCCTTATTTTGGGCAAAAAACCGGACGGAGGAAGCGGAGAGGGTATAGAAGAACAAAAAAAAACTAAATTAGGAAGCCAAAGAGAATATTTTATTGATTGTATGAGGCTCTTAATGACCTTCTTTGTAGTGTTTATTCATTCTCCGTTTGGAGGAAAGGCAGGGGAAGTTTTCTTTTGCTTTGGGAAGATGGCAGTTCCCTTTTTTATTGTAATAAGCGGTTATTTTTGTTTTTCCGATCAAACAGAGATTTTTAAGAAAAGAATCAAGAAACAAGCAGAGCGTATTTTCATGCTCTGTGTGGGCGCTAATTTTTTATATGTATATTTATATTTAATCGGAAATAAGCTGGGAATCATCTCTGTGGGGATTTACAGGAAGGTCGATGACACAAGTCTTGTAAACCTATTGCTTTATAATCAGTCGCCCGTAGCAGATCATCTTTGGTTTTTGGGTTCTTTGTTTTACGCTCTTGTGCTGATGCTGGTACTGACAAAGCTTAAGTTCTATAAAAATATCTTATTTTTTGCGCCGGTATTTTTGAGTATTTATCTTTATCTTTCTTACTATGGAGGAGGGGATTTCATAAAATACAGGAATGTGTTCCTTGTAACATTGCCTTATTTTATGATGGGGTGTTTGATTCGCAGATATAAACAAAAAATCTGGGAAAAAATTAAGCCGGGCATATTAATTAGTGCGGCGGCGGCCTTTAGTGTGTTTGTTGTGGCTGAGTATTTCATGCGGAAAAATACCGGAGTGCCATACTTAAGTATTGAGGTGCTCATATACCTTGTTGTTCTTGTTTGTCTATATTATCCTAACGTAGGAAGTAAGGGAATTGTTTGGTGGCTGGGTTCTAGGTGTACGTTATATATATATATTTTACATATGGGTGTATTATGGTTTCTCTGGTTTGTATATACAAGCTTTACAAAAGCTCATCCTCCGGTAGTTACAATAACTGCATTTGTGCTTCCGCTGTTGTTTTCGGTCTTTATAGAAAAAATAAAGCAGCATGATTTCATGAAATTAGCATAAGATTCCCCTGGGATGATGACAAGGTTTATACATCATAATGCCATATATCTATATGATATTAAGGTAATTTAGAATAATTATATTTACTAATATTTGAGTATAGTTGTTGGATATTTCTCCAATAACTATACTTTTTAATTTAAGTATATTATATATTCATCTAATTTACTTGGAATATTGATTAGATAAATAATTGATTTATTATTGACAATATTATATATCTATATTATGATTATATAAGATAAGTGTCTAATATAAGGAGTTGATAGTATGAATTTAATTATTAATAAGGAATTTAATGATCTATACGGTATACTTTCTAGTTTTATGATCATCTCAAATTATAATTATTTTAAAAATCAGATGGAAGAAAAATGGAATCTTACTTTAGACGATGAGATGGAAAGAGATATAAGAAAGTTATTGGAGAATCCTATTTTTCGTAAAGGTAAATATTTTGTAGATATGAATATGAAAACTAAGGATATCTTTATAAATCCCACCTGCATATTCAAAAGTAAGGATTTGGATGAATATTTCAAATATTTGGATCAGCAAAGCGAAGATTATTTACGGATCTCAATTTTTGAACAGTTGGAGTTTGAAGAATTAATAAATTATAAGGAAGAATCGTATTTAAATATTGCATTGGAAAAAATAGAGAAAATGTATTTCAATGGAGATGAAAAGTGGTATTTACTTTCGCTTATTAAAGACCCGAAATATTATATAAAAAAGTTCAGTAATTTAATAAAAGAATATTCACCCCTATATGAAGGGCTAAAAAAGAAATATTGGAAAGTCTACAAAGAGTTTGTTCAGTGGATAGATGAAAAACTATCAGAACAGGGAATAGATTTTATTGACGAATATCTAAGCTTTATTAATTTAAAACAAAATGATGAAGTTCACTTAAATTATTCGATCTTTGATCTGATATCATCCTACAATTTTGGAGATAGAAGTATTCATATATTTATTGGATTAATATTTGAAAGATATGTAGAAGAAGAGAAGAATAAAAATGATATAGATAAACATCTAAATATATATAAGGTACTTTCAGATAAAACACGATTTGATATTATTAAAATTCTAATAAAAAATGAAAGCTATGGACAGGAAATTGCTGAACAACTCGGAATAACCACGGCTACTGTTTCTTATCATATGGATTTCCTATTTGGTGCATCCCTAGTGACTATACAGAGGAAAAGTAGAAGACTTTATTACTCAATAAATAAAGAACAAATTAGAAAAGGTATTAGTTTTTTAGAAAAGGAATTAATGCTTTAATCCTTAGGACATAGGAGATCTTTTAATGGAGAATACCATCAATTTAGAAAAAGATAAATTAAGAAATTCAGTTTATATAAATATGACAATCTTCTTGGTTGGTAAACTAGTGTCACTTTTTGGAGCAAGGATAATGAATTTTGCCATTGGGCTATATGTCTTAAGGACTACAGGTTCCGGGATGAGTTTTGCATTAACAATGATTGTATCCACTATTCCGGCTATCATATTATCGCCTTTTGCCGGTGTGTTGGCTGATAGGGTAAGCAGAAAAATGGTGGTTGTAGTCACAGATGTATTATGCGGAGTCTTATTGATTATAGTATATCCGCTTTCAATGAGAATTGGTCTATCCTTCAATTTAGTCCTTATTACAGTTTTCTTCTTATCTATACTGAATACTTTTTTTAATATTACTATGGAAACATCTATACCCAATATAGTAGATGAAAAAAGACTAACTAAGATTAATTCCTATAGTTCATCTATTACTTCATTAGCTTCAATAGTTGGGCCGGTACTGGGAGGATTTATATATGGATTTTTCCCTATTGAAAGGTTCTTGCTAATTGCAGGTATCAGTTTTATAGCTTCCGCTGTATCGGAAATCTTTATTAATTTTAACTTCAATGATGCTCCGGCTATTGATAGAACAAGGGAAAAGGTGCTAATAGAGATAAAATCAGCTCTTAACTATGTGAAAACAAAAAAGGTTATTTTATTGATTTTAATATTTGCTGTATTTGTTAATTTTGTATTTAGTAGTTATATAGTTTCTTTACCCCACATAATTAATATTCAGCTAGGACTTAGTTCTGAACAATATGGTTTAATTCAATCAGCATTTGCAATCGGAAGTTTGATATTTTCTTTAATATACTCTTTGTTACCGGAAAGAAAGAATGGTTATAAATATGTTATATATTCTTTAATGATAATTTCTGCTTTAATGATGCTGACAGGAATACCGACATTGCAAATATTTGAATCAGCTTTTAAAGCCAGCCTATTAATATATTTTATTATTATAAATTTTTCAGTTGGTGGTGCATTGGTATTTCTAAACCTTCCAACATTCATTTTAATGCAAAGAGAAACATCCGATGAATATCGGGGTAGAGTTAATGGTCTGCTAGGAACGGCATCTTTATCGATACAACCGATGGGAATGGTATTGGGAGGATTATTTTTAGATTATATATCCGGCTTCGCATTAGTTTTTATTTGTGGGTTACTTTTTTTAATAATATCTGTTATTTTCGCTAGGTTAGATGATTTAAAGGAATTATTTTTATAGAAAAGCAGAGATTATGAAATTTTAGTTTGACTTTGATCCCCTTATTCTTGTGCTGGGTGACAAATAGGCGTATAATTTAACAATAGTACATCCTGTTTGCGGGGGTTTGTCTTGTAGTCAACGCCGTGGACTTGAATATTGCTTTGCATGTGAAGAATATCCTTGTAAAAAGTATAACGATGCTGATTTATGGGATTCTTTTATTACTCATAAAAATCAATTCATCGATATGGAAAAAGTGAAAATAAGTATTGACGACTATAAGGCTGAATTGGATAGAAAAGTGGAAATACTACAAAATCTATTGGCAAGTTATGATGATGGGCGCAGAAAGAATTTTTATTGTATTGCTGTTAATTTGTTAGACTTGACGGATATAATATTCGTCATGGAGCAAATAAAAGGTGAAATAAAATCGGATGACACGAAAAAGAAAAAAGCTGCTATCGCCGTACAGCATTTTCAGTCTATTGCAGATAATCGCAATATTGAATTAAAGTTACGTAAGAAACAAAAGTCTTAGTAATCGATCGATGGTAAATCATGCCTCAATGGTCAGAGTGCATAAGTAAGCACGTACTGAACACAAAAAACGAGATTATCATAAATGAGCCAAAGTATCATGAGCAGGGCAAGTGTATTGACACTTACCCTGCTTGTTGTTTGCTGCTTATCGGAGCATTGAAAAACATCTTATCTTCGTATGCTTAACTTCTACGTTGTAATATATTTTGATAAAATAAAAATAGCAATAAATGTGAAAGCTGCTTAATTATTTTTTATCATAATATTCTCAAGGAGATGAAAACATGGATAACAATTTGCAAAGTATAACTCGTATAGTAGATTACATTGAGGCTCATTTCAATCTATCATGGAAATCGCTTTATTCGCGGGCTATGAAACACAGCAATCGTTTACTGTTGCCTTTAAGGCATTATTTAAGTGCAGTCCGCAAGCATTGAGAAAGAAAAGGAACTTTCACCCTTTGCAGCTTAAATTTGCAGTAGATGGAAATAAGCGGTTAAGAGGGGATATGGCTATTTCTTTCTAACCACAACCCCTGCTATTCTCTCTGGCAGTTACAAATTTCCTATAGATTCCATCCATCTGTATCAATATATGAAAGGAAGTTATTGTAATAACCTCCTAGTAATTGCAAGTCATTTATATGGAAATTTTACTAAGTGTGCGCCCAATTTCATACGTTTATCGGCAAAAGCGGAAAGAGAAAAAAACGCAAGCCCGATAGTATCAGGCGATTCGTCCGCCTAATTTCCAGCCGATGGATTTCTCACGCATATGAATAAAATCAGAATAAAGACCGCCTGCTTCCATCAACTCTCGATGAGTGCCGCGTTGGATGATTTTTCCTTGATCCAATACGAGGATTTGGTCGGCGTTTTGCACTGTTTTGAGTCGGTGAGCAATCATAATAATTGTTTTGCCGTGAGTCAGTTCGGCGATGGCATCTTGCAATAAGGCTTCGTTTTCAGGGTCTACGTTGGCAGTGGCTTCGTCCAAAATGATAATCGGAGCATCTTTAAGCAAAGCACGGGCAATGGAGATACGCTGTTTTTCTCCGCCGGAAATAGTGGCACCCCCTTCGCCTATGACCGTGTTATATCCAAGGGGCAGGGCACTTATGAATTCATGGCAACATGCTTTTTGAGCGGCTGTTTCAATTTCTTCCATGGTGGCATCCGGCTTGCCGAACCTGATGTTATTCGCAATCGTATCATTGAAGAGATAAACATTTTGAAAGACCATACTAAAGTTAGCGAGTAGGCTATCCAGGGTGTAATTTCTTACGTCGATTCCGCCGAGAGTGATATTGCCGCTGTCCACATCCCAAAAGCGCGCCATAAGGCTTGTGAGAGTTGTTTTACCGCCGCCGGATGGCCCTACGATAGCGGTAGTAGTGCCTTCGGGAATTTCAAAGGAAATATCGTCGATTACTTTTTTATTCTCATAACGGAAGGTTACCGTTTTTCCTTTGATGGTACCGTTTTTCGGTATTAAATTTTTACCCCTCGTATCCATCACCGGGGTTTCGAATACTTTATTGATTTTATCCATGGAAAGATCCAATACTCTCAAAAGTGCGCTATAATTGCCGGCTGATTCCAATTGTGCATATACCATGAAGGAAGAAATAACGAGCAGAAGGCAGTTTATAAGTTCCATAGAGCCGTTGAGATACAGTACGACAGAAAGGAAAATCATAGCGATGCCAAATAGCTTAAGAACCAGACTTTGAAGGCTGGTGTATGGCACAAATGTTTTTTCCAGCCGGACGTTGATTTCTTCATTTTCTTTAATGGCATAGTCTACTGTTTTGTTGGCTTCCCGGTCGAGATTGTAGGAACGCACCACCCCGATTCCCTGTACATATTCTAATACGGATGCGACTAAGCGGGTATCCGATTTTGTTTTCAAGGGAGAAACTTCGTAGGATTTTCTCTGCATAAGAGAATTGATGCCGAAGAAGATAACAATTCCTAAGATAAGCAACAGCCCGATACGCCAGTCGTAGAACAAAATGGCGAGGGTGAACATGGCGGTCGTTAAAATGCCCTGGGTGGTGAGCATAATCACTCGCGTTGCTACATCCTGTAAGTTTTCTGCGGTGTTAGTAGTTATGGAGGTAATATCACCGATACTGTTATCGTTAAAGTATCCCATTGGCATATATTTGAGCCGTTCGCCGATTTCTACACGCTTATTGGTGGCGACCGTATAGCCTCCGATGGTCTGCTTCAGAGTGAGGCTTCGGCGGGTAAGCGTACAGCCTGCAATGCTCAGAATCATAATGCCGAGAGAAGTCCATACCGTTTGCATACCGATATTCCTGTTGACAATTGCAGTAAGCACGATGGCTATGGCCGGAATGCGCAGTGCTTCAAATATGGCATGTAACAGAGAAAGCCCCAGGGATTGATAAAATAGGCGGCTTTGTTCACCGCTGAATCGAAAGAATTTCTTAAATATGGTAATCATGCAAGTACCTCCTGAACTTTTGTTTCTGCTTTTACAGGTTCTATACTGTCCTTGACAGAGCTGTGAGCCGCCCACATGCCCTGATACAGAGGGGAAGATTCCAGTAATTGATGGTGTGTTCCCTGTGCGGCCAACCGGCCGTGTTCGATAACCACAATGTTATCAGAATCGGTAATGGTAGAGAGACGGTGGGCGATGACGATAAGGGTTTTGCCCTCTACCAGTTTAGATACCGCCGTCTGGATCACTGCTTCGTTTTCGGGGTCGGTGTAAGCGGTAGCTTCATCGAGAATAATAATGGGAGCATTCTTAAGCATGGCACGGGCAATGGTAATTCGCTGCCGTTCGCCGCCGGAAAGATGTCCGCCCGCACCGCCGGCACGCGTTTCATATCCTTGTTCCAATTGCATGATAAAGTCATGGCAGCCGCTGAGCCGGGCTGCTTTTTCCACTTCATCATCGCTGGCAGAGGGATTACCCATACGGATATTTTCCCGTATACTTTCATCGAACAGATAATTATCCTGTGCTACATATGCAATCATGCCGTTAAGTTGTGCCAGGGGAATGCTCTGTATATCGGTTCCGCCGATAGTAATGCGTCCGCTGCCGACATCCCATAAAGAGGCGATAAGTTTAGCAATGGTGGATTTTCCGCCGCCGGAGGGCCCTACCAGTGCGGTAACACTGCCTGCGGGAATATGGAGGCTAAGGTCATGCAATACAGGTTTCTCACGATAGGCGAAGCTGATATCTTCCAGATGGATATCGTAATCGCTTAAAGTTACCGGCTCAGTAGGACGTACTAAATCGGGCTGGGTAAGGACGTCGGTTATTTCGCTCACAATGGTATGTACTTTGCCGATATCATCGGTATAGGTCATGGTAGTGATGAGCGGCCCCATAATGCCCAGGGACAAGATAATAGCCACAAGGAAAGTATCGAGAGACAGGTTGCCGCTCATATACAATAAGGTACCGATAGGAAGAACGCTTACGAGGACAGCGGGGAATACAGAAAGAGCCAGGGAGAAAAACGGCAGAGTAGATCTCATCCAATCGATAGCGGAATCTGCGGCTTCCTTTGCGGCAGTGGTGAACTTCTCGTAAGAGGCAGCAGATTGATTGAAAGCCTTAATAACTTCGATACCTCCGATATATTCCACCGCGGTATCGTTAAGGTGTTTGTTTTTTGCTACATAATTAGTAAAGCGTTTCTCATAGCCGTTTATCATACCCATGTAGCAGAAAAGGCCCAACGGCAGCGGAATAAGAGCTGCTAATGCCATACGCCAATCAAGAACGAAAAGATAGGCGATAGTGGCGATGGAAATCAGAATATTACCTCCCATTTCCGGGACAACATGTGCCAGAGTGGGTTCTATACTATCTACCCTTTCCACTAAAATATTCTTCAGCCTTCCCGAGGGAGTGTCCAGCAAATACCCCATGGGCAGGCGGGTAAGCTTTTGGGTAAGCTGTGTGCGTATCTCCGAAATGACAGCAAAGGTTGATTTATGAGATAGAGTAGTTGAAATACCATGGAACACGTAGCGCAGTATCCAAAATATGGCGGCAACCAGGCAGTAAAGGCCATAAAAACTGATGGAGGTTTCCCCGCGAAGCAGACCGAGTACAATTTGGGCCACACAAAAATAGGGAGCCATCCCACAGCCTACTCCTAAGGTGGCGAAGATCAGAGAGGCAACATACCCTCTTTTGTGGGGAGAAGCAAACTCCCATAGCCATGATGCAGTTCCTTTTGAACTTTGATTCATTATAATTCCTCCTTACAAGAATATAATTGGTTAGAAGAGACTAACTCGCTGTTAAAAATTTTAGGACTTTTTCAGTCCTAAAATAGTATCCCATCCGGCACTGTAAAATTTGTTTAAAGTACGGATGTATTCCAACGCCCGTTCCTTGGGCATATCATGTGCTACGGTTTCAAAGATGCCGTAATAAAAAGCGCTGGAAAGGATGTGGCTCATATCATCATCGATGAAGGGGATGTCATGCCCCAAGCCACGCAGAGTATCTATGAATCTGCGTGTGTGCTCTGTTTCGATTGCGAGCAGGCTGTCAATATAGTGCTCATATTCGGTGCCTGCCGAGTGGCATACCACTAGCTTGAATGCATCGAAATGAAGGTATACATAGTCGATAAATTTCTCCAAAGCATTGCTGGTATAGCCGTGCATCTGCTTTTCCTTATGCTCGGCAGGAAATGCATCGAACTCGCTTTGCACTGAGAAATACCAATCCCGCAGATAGTTTGCCGGTTCCGAGACAAGCGCACTGAATAAGGCGGCCTTATCGGGATAATAGCCATAGATTGCTCCGGTTGTAACGCTGGCTTCTCTGGCAATGGTACGCAAAGAGGCGTTTTCATATCCCTTTTTCATAAACTCAGTTTTCCCGGCTTCCAAAATACGCTTTTGTGTGGATTCATCCGCCATATTGCCACCTCCTTTGCAATAGATACAGAATATATATAACAGTGTTATATAACGATGTTATATCATGGCGGGAATTTTTTGTCAAGATACTGTTATGATAGAAAATATAATAAGAGATAGCGGACGGTATTCCGCTTATCAAATATGATTTTAATAGGAGCGCCGGATATATGCTTCTTTCTTGTTTTAGGTGATAAATAGGTGTATAATTTAACGATAATACATACAAAGGGGGATAAAGATGAATTATAAACAACGGTCATATCCTTTATTTTCGGCGTGCGGACTTAATTGCGGTTTATGCCCTCGTTATCAGATGGATGGAAAATCAAAATGCCCCGGTTGTGCAGGGAAAGATTTCCTGACGGTACATCCTGTTTGCGGGGTTTTATCCTGCAGCCAACGCCGTGGAATTGAATATTGCTTTGCATGTGAAGAATATCCTTGTAAAAAGTATAACGATGCTGATTTATGGGATTCTTTTATTACTCATAAAAATCAATTCATCGATATGGAAAAAGCGAAAATAAGTATTGACGACTATAAGGCTGAATTGGATAGAAAAGTGGAAATACTACAAAATCTATTAGCAAGTTATGATGATGGGCGCAGAAAGAATTTTTATTGTATTGCTGTTAATTTGTTAGACTTGAAGGATATAATGTTTGTCTTGGAGCAAATAGAAGATGAAATAAAGCAGGATGACACGAAAAAGCAAAAAGCTGCTATTGCAGTACAGCATTTTCAGTCTATTGCAGATAATCGCAATATTGAATTAAAGTTACGTAAGAAACAAAAGCCTTAATAATCGATCGATGGTAAATCGTGCCTCAATGGTCAGAGTGCATAAGTAAGCAAGTACTGAACACAAAAAACGATATTATCATAAATGCGCCAAAGTATCATGAGAATTTATGACAAAACAAAAATAGCAATAAATGTGAAAACTTCTTAATTATTATTTATTATAATATTTTCAAGGAGATGAAAACATGGATAACAATTTGCAAAGTATAACTCGTATAGTAGATTACATTGAGGCTCATTTAGAAGAAAAACTGGATTTAGAAAGTATTGCCAATGAAGCTGGTTATTCAAAATATCATTTACATAGAATGTTTACAAGTATCGTAGGCTTTACTATTCATTCTTATGTGCAAAGGCGGCGCTTAACAGAAGCGGCAAGACTACTTATTTTTACAAATCAATCCATCATGGAAATCGCTTTATTCGCGGGCTATGAAACACAGCGATCGTTTACTGTTGCCTTTAAGGCATTATTTAAGTGCAGTCCGCAAGCATTGAGAAAGAAAAGGAACTTTCACCCTTTGCAGCTTAAATTTACAGTAGATGGAAATAAGCGGTTAAGAGGGGATATGGCTATGGATATTAAAATAGCGGATAGTGAAAAAATATTACTTGTGGGATATAAAGAAAATACGAAAAAAGGATTTTCTGTTATTGGAAAGTGTTGGAGAAAACTTCACTTGAACAAGAAAAAAATATGCAATCGAACAGATAAAAATTATCTTATTGGTCTTAATGATTATATTGATTTTTCTTATGAAAATGAGCAGCCTGCTTTTATTTACTATGCCGCCGCACAAGTAAATGATTTTTCAGAAGTCCCAAAGGGGATGGAAACAAGAGAATTACCTGCAAGTAAATATATAGTGTTTACATTTAGAGGAAAAAATCAAGATTCTTTACAGACGATTGTTGAATATATCTACAAGGAATGGTTCCCTCAATCGACCTGTCAGTTAAATGAAAATGCGAAATATGACTTTGCAAAATATGGTGAAAATACAGATAAAAACGGAAATAGCAATATTGAATATTGTGTTCCAATTTTGTAGTGCAATAATACGGAAAGGAGTTTCGTATGTAGGAAGTTATTAAAAATGAAAATATCAATATTGCTGTCATTAAGGCGAAAAAAATATCATCACCCTCAAAATAGGAAACACGACTTTCCTTGTGTCCTCCCGCGGACAGCCATGAGTTTGTTTGCTTTCTGTAAGATACCGTTCAATAAACTGTTTCAGAAGAAACTGTGCCTCAATTAATTGCTTTGTTGACAGGTTTAATAATCTGTGATATAACAATACCAATTGAATAAGATCTTCGGGGCAGGGTGAAATTCCCGACCGGTGGTATAGCCCACGAACCGCAAGGTTGATTCGGTTAAATTCCGAAGCCGACAGTAAAGTCTGATAGTAGAAGATAAAGAAAGATTCGCGTTTTTGCGTGGGTATTTGAATTTATGCTCTGAAATGAATTGCCATTTCAGAGCTTTTATTGTATAGCAGTCTTTTAATAAACCACCTGCTATGCAGGTGTGATAAGAACTGCTTTAGCTTACAGTAAAAAACCTCCAATGTTATAATAGGTACAGGTTCGCCAACCGCACCAAAACAAAGGAGGTATCCAAAATGGATGTAAATAGTTTATCACATACGAAATGGAATTGTAAGTATCATATAGTATTTGCGCCGAAGTTCCGGAGAAAAATAGTATATGGGCAGTTAAAACAGGACGTAGCGAATATATTAAGTACGCTATGCAAGAGAAAAGGGGTAAAAATAGTAGAAGCAGAAATCTGTCCGGATCATGTGCACATGCTGGTGGAGATACCACCGAGTATGTCAGTGGCAAGCTTTATCGGATACCTGAAAGGAAAGAGCACGTTGATGATATTTGAAAGACATGCAAATCTGAAATATAAATTTGGGAACCGCCACTTCTGGTGTAGAGGATATTATGTAGATACGGTAGGAAAAAATGCAAAGAAGATCAAAGAGTATATCCAGAACCAGTTAAAAGAAGATTTGGAATATGATCAAATGACATTAAAAGAGTATATAGACCCGTTTACGGGTGAGCCAGTAAAGCAAAGCAAGTAAAAAGAGCCCATAAGGGCTCAGCAGACAAATGATGTTGCGGCTGGCGAGCCTTATCGAAGAGTCTTTAGACTCAGAGCCGGTAATACGCCCTTATAGGGCTTGAGCAAACCACCGGCTAAGCCGGTGGTTCTGATTTTAATATCTATGCAGTGTAATTGCGGTTCGCTTTATAAAAATGCCTTGAACAATTATATGTTCAAGGCATTTTTGCGAGATAACTTCTGGTTTGTGTACGGTAAAACCGCCGTTTATTTCTCCTGCCCTGAGCATTTTGTTCGGGGCTTTTTTATTCTATAGGAAGCACACTTTTGTTCGCTAATAAATTTTATTTTAAGGAGGTGTTGTTATATGGAGGAAATGGAATATATGCGTCTTGCGATTCAACTTGCAAGAAAGGGATGTGGATGGGTGAATCCTAACCCCATGGTTGGCGCTGTGATTGTGAAGGACGGCAAGATAATAGGACAGGGCTGCCATAGAAAATACGGAGGGCTCCACGCAGAACGTGACGCATTGGCAAACTGTCAGACATCGGTAGCCGGTGCAACCCTGTATGTAACGCTGGAACCCTGCTGTCATTATGGGAGAACCCCTCCTTGTACCGATGCAATCATTAAAAGCGGCATTAGCCGTGTGGTATTCGGTTCTTCTGACCCTAATCCGCTGGCTGCCGGGAAAGGTCTTGCGATTTTGCGTTCTCACGGTATTGAGGTGGCAGAGAATGTTTTAAAGGATGAATGCGACAAACTCAACGGCAGCTTTTTCCATTACATTCAAAATAAAACACCTTATGTAGTTATGAAATATGCTATGACCATGGACGGAAAGATTGCAACCCATACCGGAAGATCCCAATGGATTACCGGATCGGCGGCACGTCGGCGCGTTCATGAGGACCGGCACCGTTACTCTGCCATTATGGTCGGCGTAGGTACGGTTCTAACAGACGATCCGTCACTGACCTGTCGGCTTGAGAACAGCAGGAATCCTCTGCGTATTATCTGTGATACCGGATTAAGAACCCCCCTGCAAGCAAAACTTGTCACCACAACCGAGACGGCCCTTACCATCATCGCTACGGCGGTAACAGATACTAACAGACATCGTCCGTATTTGGATGCAGGTTGTGAGATTATGGTACTTCCTCAAAAGAATAATCATATTGACTTAAATATCTTGATGCAAAGGTTGGGTGAAAAGCAGATTGACAGCCTTTTACTGGAGGGCGGCGGCACATTGAATTGGTCTGCCATGGAAAGCGGCATAGTAAATAAGGTGCAGGCATACATTGCGCCAAAGCTGTTCGGCGGCAGCGGAAAGACTCCGGTAGAGGGGTTCGGTGTTGATTACCCTGAGGGAGCTTTTCTCCTAAGCGAGCCGCTTATTACACAGGTAGGTGAAGACATTTTATTAGAAAGCGAGGTGATTCATTGTTTACAGGGGTTATAGAAGAGATCGGTAAAATACAGGATATTAAAAAGAAGACGAGTTCAGCCATTTTATCGGTTCAGGCATGGAAGATCATGCAGGATATACAACTTGGCGATAGTATTGCAGTGAACGGCGTCTGTCTCACGGTTACTTCCATTTCTCCCAACGGTTTTACCGCGGATGTAATGCATGAAACCCTGAACCGTTCTTCCCTTGGAAATCTGCGGATAGGAAATTGCGTTAATTTGGAGCGGGCTATGCCCGCAAACGGCAGATTCGGCGGACATATTGTTTCCGGACATATCGATGGCATCGGTACGATTTCAGAGATTCGCAGAGATGATAACGCCCTTTGGTACACAATCAAAACGCCTTTACCGATTCTTCGTTACATCATTGAAAAGGGCTCGATTGCTATTGACGGTATCAGTCTGACGGTGGCGAGGGTATATAAGGACAGCTTCAGCGTTTCCGTCATACCGCATACGGCTTCATTAACAACTTTATCAGGCCGTCGTGTAGGAGATTCGGTCAATCTGGAAAATGACTGCATTGGAAAATATGTGGAACGCTTAATGGGAAAAGAGTCGCAAAATAACAATATTACAGCCGGGTTTCTTGCAAAACACGGCTTTTAGGAGGAATCAAAATGTTTCGATTTAGCACGATTGAAGAGGCGTTAGAAGACCTTCGCCTCGGAAAAATTATTCTAGTTACGGACGATGAAGATAGAGAAAATGAAGGAGACTTTATTTGCGCTGCGGAGTTTGCCACCACCGAAAACGTAAACTTTATGGCGGTTCATGGGAAAGGTCTGATTTGTATGCCTATGAGCGAGAAGCTTTGCCAAAAACTGCAATTTCCTCAAATGGTGAGAGACAATGAGGATAACCACAAAACAGCGTTTACGGTATCCGTTGACTGTGTGGACACCACCACTGGTATTTCGGCGGCAGAGCGAAGCATGACTGCTTTGAAATGTGCAGCGGATGAAAGCAAGCCGGAGGACTTTCGCCGTCCCGGCCATATGTTTCCGCTGCTTGCAAAGAAAAACGGCGTATTGGAGCGAAACGGACATACCGAAGCCACTGTGGATTTGATGAGGCTGGCAGGATTAAAGGAATGTGGCCTTTGCTGCGAAATTATGCGGGAGGACGGAACTATGATGCGTACGCCGGAACTGATGGAGCTGGCGCAGAAATGGAGCCTTAGAATGGTTACGATCAAAGCCTTACAGGAATACCGCAAACGAAATGAAAAGCTTGTAGAGCAGGCAACATATACCCTTCTTCCCACAAAATATGGTGACTTCAAGGCTTACGGATATATCAACAGTCTCAACGGAGAGCATCATGTTGCGTTAGTGAAAGGAGAAATCGGGGATGGAGAAAAGCTGTTATGTCGTGTCCATTCCGAGTGTCTGACAGGCGATGCGTTCGGGTCCATGCGCTGTGACTGCGGTCAGCAGTTTGCGGCAGCTATGGCGCAAATTGAAAAGGAAGGTCGGGGTATCTTGCTTTATATGCGCCAGGAGGGCCGGGGAATCGGTCTGATTAATAAACTGCGGGCTTATGCGTTACAGGATCAGGGTATGGATACTTTGGAAGCGAATCTTGCCTTGGGCTTTCCGGGCGATATGAGGGAATATTTTATCGGAGCACAGATATTGCATGATCTTGGAGCCAGGACATTGCGCCTGCTCACCAACAACCCGGATAAGGTGTATCAGCTTTCCGGATTTGGCATGGAAATCACCGAGCGTGTTCCGATTCAAATGGATGCTACCGATCACGATTTATTTTACCTGAAAACAAAGCAGAAAAAAATGGGCCATATCTTACATTATTAAATGAAAAAGGAGATTATAATAATGAAAACTTTTGAAGGAAAACTTGTATCTAAGGATAAGAATATTCGAATCGGTATTGTTGCTGCACGGTTTAATGAATTTATTACAAGCAAGCTGTTGGGCGGCGCTCTTGATGGGCTGAAACGTCATGAGGTCGGTGAGGATAACATTGAGATCGCATGGGTTCCCGGAGCATTTGAAATTCCACTCATTGCTTCCAAAATGGCGAAAAGCGGGAAATACGATGCAATCATCTGCCTCGGTGCTGTGATTCGCGGCAGTACCACCCACTACGACTATGTGTGCAGTGAGGTATCCAAAGGTATTGCGCATGTATCCCTGGACAGTGGTATCCCGGTGATGTTCGGTATACTGACAACTGAAAATATCGAGCAGGCGATCGAACGGGCCGGAACCAAGGCGGGTAACAAGGGCTTCGACTGTGCCGTTGGCGCAATTGAGATGGTAAACTTAATCCGTGATATGAACTTATTGGATTTATAACGCTAAGGTGGTAAAATATGCTATGAGTATACGTAATACGTATAATATTTAACAATATTATACTGCGCCGAGCAAAGCGAGTGTGCAAAAAACATACCACGGCCGCTTGCGGCTAAGATATAAATATTTAATAATATTATACTGCGCCGAGCAAAGCGAGTGTGCAAAAAACATACCGCGGCCGCTTGCGGCTAAGATATAAATATTTAATAATATTATACTGCGCCGAGCAAAGCGAGTGTGCAAAAACATACCGCGGCCGCTTGCGGCTAAGATATAAATATTTAATAATATTATACTGCGCCGAGCAAAGCGAGTGTGCAAAAAACATACCGCGGCCGCTTGCGGCTAAGATATAAATATTTAATAATATTATACTGCGCCGAGCAAAGCGAGTGTGCAAAAAACATACCGCGGCCGCTTGCGGCTAAGATATAAATATTTAATAATATTATACTGCGCCGAGCAAAGCGAGTGTGCAAAAAACATACCGCGGCCGCTTGCGGCTAAGATATAAATATTTAACAATATTATACTGCGCCGAGCAAAGCGAGTGTGCAAAAAACATACCGCGGCCGCTTGCGGCTAAGGTATAATTTCTGTCTACTAATTGCGGCATAAAAAGTCGGGAAGAAATGAATTATTTGTTTTATAATTGTAATTCGGGAGGAGGGGAATATGGATTGGGTTAAACAGCTTAACGAGGTAATGGATTATATTGAGATCAATTTACAGAACGAAATATCGTATAACAGAATATCTGAAATTGCGTGCTGCTCTATATACAATTTTCAGAGAATGTTCTCATACATGGCACAAACCTCATTATCAGCGTATATTAGAAATCGCAGATTAACACTTGCAGCCTTCGATGTAATGAAGGGTGATGAAAGAATCATCGATATTGCCTTGAAGTATGGTTATGATTCGCAAGATGCTTTTTCACGTGCTTTTAGAAGCTTCCATGGAGTATTGCCGTCAACAGTAAGAAATGAACCGGCGACTCTTAAATCCTGTCCTAAGCTCTCCTTCCAAATTACGATTAAAGGAGCAGAGAAAATGAAGTATCAGATTGAGAAGTGGCCTGCATTTAAAGTAGCTGGGATTTCCAGCAGGATTAAAACTGATAGAGCTTTTGAGATTGTACCGCAGATATGGGATAAGGCGTGGAAGGATGGAACGATGCAAAAATTCATACAGTTTTTTCCTGATTATCGTCCTGGTGGTTTTTTGGGGATTGCCTCCGGAGGTGAGTGGGGCAATGCGGATGAGATGGACTATATTTTAGCAGTTACAAACCATGTAGATGTGCCGGGGTGCGACCATGTCCCGGTCCCGGAAGGAATGGAAGAGTTCTCATATCCTTCCGCAACATGGGTTATCATCAACGCGGACGGCGAGATTCCAAAAGCAGTGCAGGATGTTTATCAGAAATTTTATTCGGAATGGCTGCCGAGTTCAGGGTATAAGCTTTCAGACTTGCCTGTATTTGAATGCTATATGCAAGAAAAACATCAAGAAGTGTGGATAGCTATTGATGTTTTGGGGGAGGGATAGAATACTATGTATGAAAGAATGTTAGACAAGCAGACAATGCCATCATTTGACGAAATGATTTCTTTTTGCGGTGATGTGGGAGCATTATGGATTGAGATGGATAGCTATCTAAATGATAAGTTTGGAATCAAAGGAAATATTCGATTTCCTTATGGGAACAAGTATGGCTGGGGTATGAAATATAGCTATAAAAACAAGCATATATGTGATACCTTTGCTGAAAATGGTGCTTTTATGGTGCTAATCCGTATTTCGGATGATGCAATCAAACCGATGTACAATGAACTGGGTGACTATGGCAAAACTGTTTGGAACAATAGATATCCATGCGGAAACGGTGGATGGCTTAATTATCGTATTATGAGCAAAGAGCAGTTGCCGGATTTAATAAAGATAATACATATAAAAATAAACAAGTGAAACAAATGAGTATATGATAACTCCATAAATTTGAATTTGCAGAGGTAATGTGATTTATGACAAGGAATAAACTATATTCGTCATTTAACGGTAAATATGAAGAGTTAAAGCAGGCGCTAAAAGGTAATGAATTAGAAATAATAAAGGAACTGACATTAGAAGTTCATGCTATGGTACACCCTGCTGAGATTTCCGGAAGAAGAGAAAAGACCATTGCTGATTATATTTTAGATTATATGTTGTCTGGTAATCAAAATGTATTAGTACCCAGAGAGAATTATGATACGGACCCACATTATGCAGGAACAAAGACTGTTCCTATGTGTTGGCAATTTTGGCATATATATCGTATTGAGGATCTGGTTAGCAATATTCTGATGGCAGACCAGGAACAGATTTTTAATAAAGGATGGCAGGAAAAAATAGGTGCTTCTATCACGGATACCGGTAATGCATTAGAATTTGATGAAGTAGTTGAGTTCGGAAAGAAAATTCATGTCGATGCACTTCGTGATTATATGCTCATAGTGGGTAAAAACACACGTAGTATTATAAAGAACTTGACATTAGAGCAGATACAATCCATGGTGCCTGAGGAATGGGTGATGAGAATATTAGAATCAGGTGGTGTAACTACTGATTTCCGTTCCGTATGGCTGTTAGTATTTTGGGGAAGGTTGACAAGGGGCGGCATGATTTTGACTCCAATGACCAATCATCATATGATGCATTTACCAGCGTGTTTGAATAATCTGCCGATTTTAGAGTAAAGATGGGAAAATAGACCTGTTTGCATAGAAAAAATACGGCTAATATCTATTAAAAAGGCAAGTCACATGATTATTATAGATATGTAATGAATCCCCAAAGGTAAGGCACTTAAATATAGCGCCTTACTTTTTCGCAATATTCATCATATTCCTTCCCATAGATTTTTCTAAGTGCATTCTCCTCGAGGCAAACCTGCCGGTCGATCAGCCATAATCCCGCAACGAAATACAGAAAGAATATCCATGAAGGGAAAATTAGAAAAATCCCCATTAAAATCATGAAAAAAGCGACATAAAGCGGATTTCGGCTTATGGAAAAAACGCCTGAACTGACAAGTCCTCCGGGGGTATTCATATCAATGCCAACGCGAAAGCTTCTGCCAAAAGAAATAAGGCCCCAAAGGAATAGGACAGGTGCCAGAAGGCAGGACAGAACGCCAATCCATGCTATAAAGGAGCTTTCGTCCATGATATGTCCGAACTTTGGCAGATGAAACGTGTTTGCAATAATGAGATAAAGATATAAAAGGGCAAAGGGCGGAATTAAGAAGTCTTTTTTATCCATTTTGCCGAAATGGACTGCTGTGATTCCCAGTTTTTTTAGCTGTCTGGAACGCAGTAAAACAAATAAAATCATTAAACCTAATGTGAAAATAACAAAGTAACCCTGCATATAGATAACCATACCTTTCTCATATCTTGAAAACTCAGCAGTGCCTAATACCCAAATGCCTTTATGAACTAATAGTAACTATTCTGTAAGTATAATATATTTTCCAAGAAAATACAAAAAATATTCCTAAGAGCAAGGTTAGTGATATGTGATAGCAGAGGGGGCAAGTGATATACGACTTGCATAAATATGATGTGATAAAATAAATTCATTCTATAATTTTATATTGTTAGGACTTGATTATATTGAAATCATATGGTAATATTTAACAAGTAAGTATTGTTAAAAAAATAACAATTAATCACTGCTGTTCAGGGAAAGGAAGGTAATTTATGAAAGCATTTGCAATGTTAGGGATTGGGCGTACCGGATGGATAGAAAAGGAGCGTCCCGGTTGTGGACCTATGGATGCTATTTTGCGTCCGCTAGCGCTGGCACCTTGTACATCCGATGTACATACTGTTTGGGAAGGCGCTGTCGGTGACCGTCACAATTTGATCTTAGGACATGAAGGTGTTGGTGAAGTAGTAGAGGTCGGCGAACTGGTTAAGGATTTTAAACCAGGTGATAGAGTGATTATGCCGGCGATTACGCCCGATTGGAATTCACTGGAAGCGCAGGCAGGTTTCTCCATGCATTCCGGCGGTATGCTAGGCGGCTGGAAGTTCTCCAATGTGAAAGATGGTGTATTTGCTGAATTTATCCATGTAAATGATGCGGATGGCAACCTTGCAATGCTTCCCGAGGGATTGGCTCCGGAGACAGCGGCGATGTTAAGTGATATGGTGCCGACCGGTCTTCATGGTTCAGAGTTGGCCAATGTACAGTATGGCGATAAAGTTTGTGTGATAGGTATTGGACCGGTAGGTCTGATGGGAGTACGCGGTGCGGTACTGAGAGGTGCGGCTGATGTATATGCGGTTGGCTCTCGCCCTAACTGTATTGAGATTGCAAAAGAGTACGGTGCTACTGATATTATCAATTATAAGGATGGCAGTATTCTTGAACAGGTCATGGATAAGACCAAAGGTAAAGGTGTGGATAGAGTTATTATTGCCGGCGGCGATTGCGATACCTTTGATGAAGCGATTAAGATGTTGAAACCAGGCGGAGTGATCGGTAATATCAATTATCTCGGTGAAGGAGAATTCGTTAAGATTCCCCGTGCAGAATGGGGTGTCGGTATGGGACACAAGACCATTGCCGGAGGTTTGATGCCCGGTGGAAGATTACGTATGGAGAAGTTAGCGGCTATGGTAATGGCAGGGCGCATCGATCCCAGCAGGCTTATTACGCATCGATTTGAAGGTCTGGATAAGGTAGAAGAAGCATTGATGCTTATGAAAGATAAGCCAAGAGATTTGATTAAACCGGTCGTTACAATTAATTGGTAAAATTAATCGTTAAGTTTGCAGTACAATAAATTGTTTTGATCTTTTGATAATTCCCTTATAGTTATAATGTAGTGAAGGAGTTTTGGTAAAAATAGGAATGTTGCAGGATAGATGAGAGGTCTGTGAGCAGCATTCCTTTTTTATTCTATAGAAGAGCCCTGTTACCTTAAAGTGTAAAGGTGTTGATCCTATAGAAAAAAGTAGAAGTTCCGATTGAGGATGCAGTAAAAGATGATATAATATTTGTAGCTATAGAATCGCTGTGTGCTATAGTAATTTACTAAAGGGGAGACAACATGCCGTACTCAGCAGATAGAGAGAAGTTGAATCATATACTTGTTTCAAGTAGAAATATTGAAGAGAATAGAGATGAAATTCTTAGAATTATTCCGGAGCTTATCATTTGTGTCGACTGTGAACAAAATATGCCTACTCATATTTATAATGTATTTGATCACATAATGGAAACCGTGAATAAGGTGGATTTCGATTTGATGCTGAAACTGGCAGCATTGTTACATGATATAGGTAAACCTTACAAAAAGACTGTTGTCAATAACATTGATAGTTTTAAAGGGCATGAGGAAACGAGTGAAATAATAGCAAATCTCGTTTTAAGAAGGCTGGGATATGAAGAAGAATTTATAAAAAAGGTATGTATACTCATTAAACATCATGATTATCATATTAAGCCTACCGTAACCGGAGTGAAGGAAGTGATTCATTTGGTAGGAGACGAGCTTGCACCATGTCTTCTCAGCTTACAAAGAGCGGATTTACTGGCTCATTCCCCGGTGCGTTACAAGCCGATACTCCCTAAGTTAAAGAAAGCAAGAAGAATATATGCAGCAATGAATAAAGAAGATTTATAAGAAGATTCATAAATGCATTTTGGATATTAATATGTGAATAAAGAAAATAAATTAGGTTCAACCGAACTTCTTCCGGATATTTCCGGCCAGTCGTTCGGTTGAACCTATACTAAAGACAAATTAGCTTTTACTTTTCACTCTTGAATGTCCTTCCTGAGGTACATATCCTTTACGGAAGAGAAGGTATATTAGTCCAACGAGTAAAATAGCAGCGATTACAGTGAACGGACCAAATGCAGCTTCACCGGTAATCAGGCCGCCGAGCTGATAAACGATTAATGCAATTATATATGCGAATGCACACATAAATCCAATGGCGCCTAAGGTCCATTTTGTATTATTCATTTCACGTTTGATGGCACCCATTGCGGCAAAGCAAGGTGCGCACAACAGGTTGAACAGCATGAAGCTGTAAGCGGACAGGGCAGTAAAGTCTTTGGCAACCAATGTCCAGATTTCATCGCCTGTTTCTGATAATTCACCGCTGTAATGATACAGAACACCGAAGGTATTTACCACTTGTTCTTTTGCCATAAGTCCTGTAATTGTAGCAACGGCAGCTTTCCATGCCATATCGCCAACCCAGCCGAGAGGATAGAAGATCCAAGCAAAGGTATTACCGAAAGCGGCAAGTAAAGAATTCTGATTATCTTCCACCATACCAAACACGCCGTTTACAAATCCGAAAGCTTGTAAGAACCAGAGGATAATAGAGCTGACTAAAATAAGTGTTCCGGCTCTTTTGATAAAGGACCATCCGCGTTCCCATGTAGCGCGAAATACGTTACCGGCAGAAGGAGCATGGTATGCAGGAAGTTCCATAACAAAAGGAGCGGGATCGCCTGCGAATATCTTAAACTTCTTCAAAATGATACCTGAAATAACGACAGCAGCGATACCGATAAAGAATGCAGAGGCTGCAACCATAGCGGAACCACCGAAAACAGCACCGGCGATTAAGCCTATGATCGGTATCTTCGCACTACAAGGAATAAATCCTGTAGTCATAATGGTCATTTTACGGTCTCGATCTTGCTCGATCGTACGGGAAGCCATAATACCTGGTACGCCGCATCCGGTAGCCACCAGCATAGGGATGAAGCTTTTGCCGGATAATCCGAAACGACGGAAAATACGGTCCATAATGAAAGCAACGCGAGACATATATCCGATATCTTCCATAATGGATAAGAGGAAGAACAGGACGAGCAACTGAGGAACGAAGCCGAGAACTGCGCCAACGCCGGCTACGATACCGTCCAATATTAAAGCGTACAACACTTCATGAACGCCGAGAGAAGTCAATATGTTATCGAAAAACCCGGGTACAATTTCGCCGAAGAGAACATCGTTCACCCAATCGGTTCCAATTGTTCCGAGGGAGACAGGTGAGGACCCTACGGCGATGGCATAAACTAAGAACATAATAACTACGAAAATCGGGAGAGCCAGAATTCGGTTTGTAACGACCGCATCGATTTTATCCGAAGTAGTCAGGCTATGCTTGGGTGCTTTTTTATTCACAGATTTCGCAATAACACCGCCAATGTAAACATAGCGCTGATTTGTGATAATGCTTTCAGCGTCGTCATCCAATTCGTCTTCGCATGCAGCGATATATTCTTCCAATTTATTATGTAATTCGGAATCCAGATTCAGTTTGCTTAGAATCTTCTCATCGCGTTCGAATATTTTAATGGCATACCAACGCAGGTATTGTTTGTCTACTTTATTGACAATGGCCTCTTCGATGCTATGAATGGCTTGTTCCAGGCTGCCAGTGAATACGGGAGGAAGGGTAATCGCCTTAGAGGCTTCGGCTAAGACAATAGCTTTTTCAGCGGCAGCAATGCTTCCTTCGCCTTTCAGAGCGCTTATCTCAACGACTTCACAGCCGAGTTCTGAGGACAGCTTTTTTAAATCGATTTGGTCGCCGTTTTTACGAACGATATCGATCATATTGATGGCTATCACTACAGGAAGGCCAAGCTCAATTAACTGTGTGGTTAAGTATAGGTTACGTTCGATGTTGGTGCCGTCCACAATGTTGAGGATTACATCCGGTTTTTCGTTTACCAGATAGTTTCTGGCAACCACTTCTTCCTGTGAGTATGGAGATAATGAATAAATACCCGGTAAGTCCTGTATGATTACATTTTTATGGCCTTTCAGGGTACCTTCTTTCTTCTCGACGGTAACACCGGGCCAGTTTCCCACATATTGATTAGAACCTGTCAGACTATTAAACAATGTAGTTTTACCAGAATTGGGATTGCCTGCTAGTGCAATTTTAATTTCCATTGATATCTTCCTTTCTTAGTTAGATTAGGCTAACTCATAGCGAAAAAAAATAAACAATATTTTGTCTATTTCCAACGCCTATTCAACCTCAATCATTTCTGCATCAGCTTTACGTATGGATAATTCATAACCACGAACATTTAGTTCCATAGGATCACCTAATGGTGCTATTTTTCGGACATAAATTTCCACGCCTTTTGTGATTCCCATATCCATAATTCGACGTTTCACCGGGCCAATTCCATGCAACTTCACTACAGTGACAGACTGACCTGCCGGTATTTCCTTCAGGGTTTTCATTGCATTCTCTCCTTATGTTATTGTTAATATTGGTTATTATCATATACCGATAGTGGATATATGACTGTTACTATTCATACATTAGCCAACGCGAGGTCAAAATTGCATTTCTATGCAATTTTGCGAGTACTGTAAGCACCAAAATACGCTCTTTTTCATTTTGTGTGCATTCTGTTGTTGTTCATGGCTAAGCTGTGAACAGCGCATATGTCTTTCGGTTACATATTAATATAGTATAATTTATAAAGCAACAAATAAAAACATCATCTGTACTAGTACAAAAGACGTTTTTATTGATATTACGGGAATAAGAGTTAGTTAATACTACCTACTATATTTTGAAGAGTGCTCAAAATTGTTGGAATCCCGCTTGCTATCTCTTCTTTACTGGTTTTGCTAATGCTTATTTTGAAGAAGTCATAATTTTTATATTTTTTTAAAAAGCACTGACTCGTATCGAATAGTTCTATATGCTTTCTCATTAACGTATTGGCCACTTTATTACAAGGAAGGCCGTTTTCTGTATAGATGCAGGCGAAATAACCTGATTGCGGTACTTTCCATTTGAATTTATTGCTTGGCAATTCAGAAAACCTATCTTTTAAAATGGATAATCTTTCAGAATATGATTTGGCCATTTCCTTTTTGTAGACATCGAACATTCCATTATTTAAATATATTTCCAGAGCGCCTTGTGATAGGATAGGACTGCTCATATCAGCCAATTTTTTGTAGTATAGAAAAGTATCCACTAGTAATGGAGGAAGTACAAGAGCAGCTACCCTTAAGCCTGGCATGAGAATTTTGGAATAACTCTTTAAATAGATGACTTTTGAGGAAAGGTCATAGGAAAATATAGGATCATTTTTCCTATCCAGATCCAAATCTGCAGCTACATCATCTTCTATAATATATACATTATATTTTTCCGCCATTTTAATAATTGCTTGCTTTTCGTGTTTATCATAGGATGTTCCTGTGGGGTTATGAAATCTTGGAATCGTATAAAAAAACTTAATATTTCCTTGCTTGAATATACTTTCCAGCACATCGAGATTAATTCCATCCATTCCCCGCTCTATGCCAAAAGCCTGGATATTGTTCAGTTCCAAAGATTTTATTATCCCGGGATAGGTAGGCTGCTCGATGAGTACGCTTTTATTTTTATTAGGGAAAGGCATGGATGCCAAGATATTTAATGCTTGCTGTGAGCTTGCTGTAATGACAATATTTTCAGGTTTTGTAAATATTTGATATTGCTGCAAATGCTTAGTTAACGCATTAATTAAAGAACTTAAACCCCGTGGGTCAGGATCGCTAAAAAGAGCCTCTTTATAAAGTTCGGTAGATTCCTTCAAACAATATTGGAAGTTTTTATAAGGAAATGTTTCCGCATTAGGTGTACCCGAAGAGAAATCGAGGATCATTTTTTTCGAAGAATATGCATTATGAGAATTCGTTAAAACATAATAGCCGCTTTTAGGTGATGAATAAATAATATGGTCTTTTTCAAGCTGGTCGTAAGCCTTTATAACAGTGCCGACACTACAGTGGAACATATTGGCAATTGTTCTTATAGAAGGTATTTTTTTCGTATAAGCGAGATTCCCTGCTGAAATCTCATGATTGATATATTCGATAATTTCTTCATATTTTAGCATTTTCATAACCATGCCTTTCTCATAACCTCGGACTACACTTTCATAATCATAGTTTGGAAATCTTATAATTATAAATTTATATTTTATTATAGATTTCTAAACTAGAGTTGTCAATTTACAGGAGACAGGCAGAGAAGCAGTTAATGATTTAGCAGCCTGTCGTTTGCCAAAGAGTTCTTCGTGGTATGGAAAAGGCGTTGACCCATTTGGAATAAATCAACGCCTTTCTTAATATTTTATTGGCAAAGAGCCTTGGCGATTTCTGCCGCACGATGGAAGTCTTCTTCCTGTGGATTCCAGAGACATTTCGCTTCTTCATCTACAACGGAGAAACCAGCGTCTGTCAACCGTTCCCGAAGAACCTTTGTCCCTTCGCCGCTCCATCCATAGCATCCGAATACGGCTGCTTTTTTTCCTTTAAATTTCAATTCTTTCAGGAAATCAAGCCATCCGCCCACGGAAGAAAGGATATTGCCGCCTACCGTTGGCGAGCCCAGGGCAATTGCTTTCGATTTAAAAACCTCTGTAATAATGTCATTCTTATTCACCTTGGAAATATTAAAAATCTTCACCCTCGTATCCGGAGAAATCTGAGCGATTTCCGCGCTGATTTTATGTGCCAGTTGCTTCGTTCCATCCCACATAGTATCATAAACAACAGTAATCTGGTCTTCCTGATAGTTCTGGGACCATTCATAATATTTCTCTACGATTTGTAACGGATTCTCCCTCCAAATGGAGCCGTGGCTTGTTGCAATGATATCGATGGGAAGGTTAAGCCCTTGTATTTCTTCGACTTTTCTTTTCACCAGGGGAGAAAAAGGAGCTAAAATATTTGCATAATACTTAAGTGCTTCTTCCCAAAGCTTACATTGATCTGCTTTATCATTAAACAATTCTTCCACTGCAAAATGCTGCCCAAAGGCGTCGTTGGAAAAGAGAATATTATCACCTGTCATGTAAGTAGCCATGCTGTCGGGCCAGTGAAGCATTTTCATTTCTACAAAGACTAATTTCTTGCCATTGCCGATATCGACGGAATCCCCTGTCTTCACGACCTGATAATTCCATTCCGGGTGGTGATACTGACCGGTGAGGGATTTCACTCCGCTGGCGGTACAGTAAATAGGAGTATTGGGGATTTTCTCCATAAGTGCAGGAAGAGAACCGCTATGATCCACCTCTCCATGATTCGCAACGATAAAGTCAATTTCCTTTAAATCGATTTCTTTTTCCAGATTATCTATAAATTCGGTGGAATGGGGCTTCCATACCGTATCGATGAGAACTGTCTTCTCTTCTTTGATTAAGTAAGCGTTCTGGCTTGAACCATGGTTAATAGAGTAGTCCGCTCCATGGAAGGATTCCAGCTCCCAATCCATAAAGCCCACCCAATAAACGTTATTTTTTACAAGTTTTTTCATGATGCACTTCCTCCTTAATAATTTTAAATGGCCACCGCTGTATTGTTTGTAAACTTAGTATAACCGATAAAGAGGATGAAAAGTGTGATTTAAGTCATTTATTTATAATTTTTTAAAAAATATAAGGGTTATATCATAAAACTTGAAATGTGCTCTTCACAAAGAGTGACTAATCTTTTATGATACTACTGTAGGATGGAAGATAAAATACTAAGGGAAAAGAGAACATGGCTCTTGGAAAAACTGCCAGAGGTGCTTAAAAGGAAGCGGATAAATGAGAGGGAAACTGATAAGTAAATTCAATAATTTGAAAATTGGACACAAAATATTGTTTGCCTTCATTTTGGCATCCATCATTCCGATTTTAACCGTGCAGATTGTGGGGTATGGCATCAATTATAATCTGTTGAAAAAGAAAATTGATACGCTGATGGTTAACAACTTGATGCAGTTATCGGAGAGAGCGAACTTAAACGTCAATATTTATAAGAATCTTGTTTATCAGCTTTATGTGGATGATAAGATCGTTGAAAATGTTAGGGAGCTATTGCTGGAAGACAGCAGCCAGAAAGAAGTGGCATATAATGAGATTTATAACAGGTTGTCACAGACGAAAAATTCTATGGATGGAATACGCAGCATCAGTATTATATGCAGGAATGGGATGCAAGTAACTTATGATGCGGACAGCGCTTCTACCATAAAGAATCTATGGAGCGAATATGAAGATATAAGAGAGATTCCGCCTTATCAAGAGGTACAAGGGCAAGCGGGGCTTTTGGTAACCCCTACGATGAGATTTGAAGAAGATGGTGAGAATAAGTTTTATTTCCATATATCTAAATGTATGTATGATTATAATAACATGAGAGACGGAACGATTGCTACCATTGTTATGAGTGTAAATGAGTCCGTTTTGAAGGATATTTGTTTCGTCGATATGGATGAGGCGGCGGCTGAGTACAATGTTAACTTCATTACGGATAAGAACCGCCAGGTGATTAGCTATCCTAATTCTTTTTATACCGGAATTAAGATGAATCCTAAGCTGAGTGTAGAAGAATTTGTAAAAGTAACCGGCCTCTTAAAGGGACAAAGTACGGCGGTGAACCGGTATGTGGATGAGGATACGGGTTGGGTGTATTACAACGTATATGATAAAGATTATATGTTAAAAGATATCCAGGTGATTCAACAAGTGTTTCTCATATTGAGCATGGCGGCTATTTTATTCTCCAGCCTTTTGATTTTCTATATCGTTCGGCAGATGAACCAGTCGGTCAATAGTATTATTGGCGGAATTAAAGAAGTGCAAAAAGGAAATCTGAACGTAGAGGTTCCCCTAACGAGTCAGGACGAACTCGGACAAATTGCCAGCAATTTGAACGATATGACAAGGGAAGTAAGTAATCTGATTGTACAGGTAAAGGAAGCGACAGATAAGCAAAAGGATGCTGAGATTCGGGCATTAGAAGCGCAAATCAATCCTCATTTCCTCTATAATACGCTGGATTCCATTAACTGGATGGCTATCGAGAAGGAAGAATACGATATTAGTAGGATGATTCGTAATCTGGGAGTGATTTTGCGTTATAGTATTAGCAAGAGCAATAAGATGGTTGCGGTGGAGGAAGAGGTAGAGTGGCTGAATAAGTATATTGCCCTTCAGCAAATGCGGTTCAGTCAGTCTTTTCAATATGAAGTCAATGTAGCGGGGGATGCGAGAAGAGTAAGGGTATTCAAATTGCTTCTACAGCCTTTTATAGAGAATGCAATTATTCATGGATTCAAAGGAATCGAAGCAGGTGGTCTGCTTCGAATTGACTTAATGCTGTCAAAAGACAAAGATAAACTGTGTGTAATTATAGAAGATAACGGGCAAGGTATGGAGCTTGATATGACGAATCGATTCAATGACAGAAAGGAAGCGATTAAAGATGAAGGGACCAGTATCGGCCTTCAGAATGCATTTGCCAGAATGGATATGTACTATGGCGAAAGTGCGTCATGGAATGTGAGCAGCATACAAGGAATGGGTACCGTAATTACTCTGAACATTCCGATTAAGGAGGGAAGTTAAGTGAGAATACTGATTGTAGAGGATGAAGTGAAGATAAGGGAAGGTATGACGAAGCTAATTAGTGCCCATACGAGTCATAAGGTGATCGGAGAAGCCGGAAATGGACAAGAGGGACTGGATATGATTCTTAGATTCCATCCGGACCTTGTTATTACGGATATCAGAATGCCCAAGATGGATGGTTTGGAGATGCTGCGTAAAGTTCATGAGATGAAGATTCATGTGTGCAGCGTGATTCTAAGCGGCTATTCGGAGTTTGACTATGCGAAGCAGGCGATACATTATGGCGTGGAGGATTATTTATTAAAACCTTTGGCAGCGGAAGATATTCAGGAAGTGCTGAGGAGAGTAGAAGATAAGTTAGAACAGGAAGCCGGGAAGCTGGAAGGTAAGCCGGGGCGATACATCCGCGATGTGTTTTACGGAGAACAGGCAATAGGGAAGGAAGAAATGCAGCGAATTATTTCTTCCTGTCAGTTCAGTCCTTCCATGGGTTATCAAGTGTACTGCGGTTATGTGGGGGATTGCTCCATGATCTGGGAGGAAGAATGGCAGAAAAAGATTCAGGAAATGCAAGAAAGGTTCGACGAATGTAGAATACACTTCTTTTCCAACGAGTTCACAAGAGAACAGGGATGTCTGATCGCCTATCCTAAGGAGGAGATGAGCGGAGAAGAGATAAAACGCTATTTCGAGCGGAAGATGGTAAATCCATATAAGATAAAGGATCAGAGAGCGATCTGGGCTATGATAGAGGTGGATTCTTTTGAAGAATTATATGGAAAGGCCAGGAAAACAGCGGAATGGATCAAAGAAAGTCTGAGCATCGAAGGTAAGGAATTGCTGACAGAAGGCTGGATGAAGCAGGTTGCCTGGCAGGAATTTCAATATCCTCTGGAGGGAAGCCAGAAGATGAAGTGGGCTATTTGTAATGAGGATTCAGGGAAAATACAGACGGAAGGCGAAGCGTTTGTAGAAGCGATGAGACAAGGCATGTATCGGGAGAGGGATGTTCGCCAGTCTTATTTGAAAGCCATTTATTTACTGATAGATACGGTAAAAGAGATAGACAAGCCAACCTACGAGCAGATTCAGAATGCGGATCTGATTTCTATGTGCAGCGATGCCGTTACGCTTCATGAGATGGAAGAGGCGTATCGGGATGGTATCAAGATTCTTATTAATCCTAAACGGGTGAAGGAGGATATTAGTAATTATACGATAAAAAGGGCTATCAACTATATTCGTGAACATTACCAGGAAGGAATCACGTTAGAAGAAGTAGCGGGAAAGCTCGGTATTACCCCCGAATACTTGAGCATTTTATTTAATAGGGAAACGGATGTGAATTTTTCAGCATTTTTACGCCGGTTTCGAATCAGCCATGCGAAAAGGTTATTAAAAGGAACTGATTTGAAGATATATGAGATAGCGGAACAGGTGGGATATAACGATTCGAAATATTTTGCAAGGGTATTTAAAGAGGAACTGGGAATCTCTCCGGTGGATTACCGTCAGATGGAATAGAAGTTGCTGGACGCAGCTAAGCTGTGAACAGTAACAATAGGAAAGGTGATGATACATGTACATAACAATGCGGAAATACTTAGTTTGGGTGTGTTTATTGATAGGAATGACTGGACTTATGGGCTGTGGGCGCGAAGCGGTTAAGGAAGACAAATCGCTGCAGGAAGAAGAAAAGAATGCGAAAGAGAAAGTGGTGCTATGGACCTATTTTGAAGTGGATGAGCAAAAAGCAGGTCTGGAGTTATTGTTGGAGAACTTTAACAACAGCCAGGATAAATATGAAGCGAGTTGGGAATACAAAGGACCATTGACGGAATTCACGAAGCAATTATCCATTGGAGTGGCGGAAGAGGAACTGCCGGATATGGTACTCATCGACCCGCCGGATATGAGAACCTATGTGGATCTTGGGTTGTTTGAAGATATTACTGATTATGTGAATTCTAATTATGGGAAGGATGAGTTCTATCCGGCAGTGCTCAATTCCGTAAGGTATGATGAACGGTATTATGGAATTCCGTTTTCTTGTAATAACGTAGGCTTGATTTATAATAAATCATTATTGCAGGAAGCAGGAGTGAAGCCGCCCGGCAATTGGGAGGAATTCCGGGAAGTCGCAGCGGCTCTTACGAAGACGGGTACTTATGGATTCGCCATGTCTGCGATTGCCAATGAACAGTCTGCTTTTCAAGTGCTTCCGTGGATTCTTTCCACAGGAGAAACGATGGAGACTTTGGGAGGAGAAGGGACAGTAAAGGCGCTTTCTATGCTTCAAAGTATGGTAGAGCAAGGATATATGTCGAAAGACTGTATTAACTGGTCGCAGGTGGATGTGACAAGAAAGTTCATTGCTGAAGAGTGTGCTATGATGGAAAACGGACCGTGGTCTCTATCGATGCTGGAAGAGGCAGGAATGGATTATGGCATCATTAAGCTGCCGGTAGATGTAACGAGCGTATTGATAACAGGCGGCGAAAATATGTGCCTCATAAAAGGAAAGAATATCGAAGGCGGATTGGCGCTTATGGATTATTATTATAACAGTGATAGTATGCTTTCCCTGGCGGAAAAGATGTGCCATTTACCGCCCCAGAGGGATATGGCGAAGCAGTTAAAGGAGCGCAATGAGGTTTATCAGGTATTTGAAGAACAGATGGAGCATTGTATCAGTAGAAGTGATTATCCCTATTGGTCTAAGATAACAGGGAGGTTATCGGATGCTATTTATGGGGTAATAACGGGAAGTATGAGTGCGCAGGATGCGGCTTCGAGAATCGAAGAAGCGATACTTTAACTTTTATTATGTATGGAATACTGAACTGTTACGTACGGGGAAAAATTTAAGCAGGGTGGAGAATCTTAAACTGACTTTTTTAATCAGTAAAAGATTCTCCACCCTGCTTAAGTATTTAGACTAACAAGTGGAAAAAGAGGCAGATATAATGAACATATCAAATCCAGCAGAAAGGAAGGAAAAATATGAAAAAGAAAGTTTTGAGCGCATTACTCTGCCTAACTATGGTAGTAGGAATGCTCGCGGGATGCGGCAACAGTAGTGCGTCCGGCAGTACTGCGACGGAGGGCGGTCAGCCGGCAATGAGTGAAAAAGAGGAGGCGGCAGAGCCTTCAGCGGATAGCGCACCGGCACCTTCAGGAGCGAAGAATGAAGTAGTGATCTGGGATTACTTTGAGACAGATGCACAAAAGGAGATGATGCAGAGCTTGGTCGATGGTTTCAATAGCTCTCAGGATGAATTCGTGGCATCTCATGTATATGTTCCTTTTACCGATTATGAGAAACAGCTTACCTTAGGTATGGCATCCGGAGAACTTCCCGATTTGGTTATTTTAGATGGCTGTGATATGGCTTCTTTCATTCAGATGGGGTTATTTGGAGATGTATCCGATGCGGATATTAATTGGGACGAATACATAGCTGGTCCTATGTCATCTACGATGGCGGACGGAAAGCATTACGGAATTCCTTTTGCAACGAACTGTACCGCATTATTCTATAATAAAGATATGTTCGATGCAGCCGGAATCGATTATCCCAATGGAGAGACTACATGGGAAGAATTCCGTGAGATGGCAAATTCTCTCACCAAAGACGGTGTAGTTGGGTTCGGTAATGCAGCGATAGGAACTGACGAAGGTACTTTCCAGTGCTTGCAGTGGTTATATACGGCCGGCGGAAGCTACGATAATATTATGGGCGGAACGGATGCTTATCATTTGATGCAAGAAATGGTTGCAGAAGGATCATGGTCGAAAGATTCTGTAAACTGGACACAATCAGACGTGAACAACAACTTTAAAGCGGGTAACCTTGCAATGCAGCAGAATGGCCCTTGGCAGATACCCGGGATTGCAAAGGATACACCGGACTTAAACTATGGTGTTACTGTTCTCCCGAAAAAGGATGCAGGCTCCGGACAAGCGACTTCTATCCTTGGAGGTGAAAATATCGGTGTTGTGAAACAGGACGATATGAGCGGGGCAGTTGCTTTTATGAAATATTACGACCAGACAGATGTTATGGTAGATGCGATGAAGGTATATGGTTCTTTCCCTCCTAAGACAGAAGCGGCACAGAACTCCTATTGGACAGACGATCCGATTCAGAAAGAATTCATTCAGCAGCTTCAGACATCGATTCCGAGAGGCCCTAATGCTTCATGGCCGGAATATTCCCAGGCAATTCAGCAAGGATTCCAGGAAGTGATTACATCAGCTAAGACTCCTGAAGCCGCAGCAGGAGATACACAGGCAGCAGTAGATGCAGTGAAGGCATCAGAAAAATAAGTGATTAAAAGGGGCAGGGCTTTCCCTGTCCCTTTTTCAATCAGAGGAGAAAAAAAGATGAAAAAAATAAAATTATCCGGGCAGAAGGCAGGCTTCTTGTTTGCGCTTCCTGCAGCTATATATATGCTGATTTTCGTCGGTTATCCTACGATACAGAATTTTATTCTCAGTCTGAAAAATGTGGATGTGTATACTTTTGCAGATTCATCCAAACAGGCATTTATCGGTCTTGCTAACTATATGGAGCTGTTTTTACACAGAGACGCTATATTGCTTAGAGCAATAAAAAATACATTGGTCTTTACAGTGTCATCCATCTTCTTTCAATTTTTTATAGGATTCGGATTGGCACTTTTATTTAGTAAGAAATTCAAAGGTAGTTCCTTTTTTCGAGGAGTTACTATGATTTCGTGGCTTCTCCCGGTAACGGTGGCAGGGCTTTTATTTAAGTTCATGTTTGCCAGTAAGGGAGGTATTATTAATCAGATATTTATATCTTTGCATCTGATAGATGCACCGCTGGAATGGCTCTTAGATCCGAAGCTCGCTATGATTGCCATTGTGGTGGCCAATATCTGGATCGGTATTCCTTTTAATATGATGCTGTTGATTACAGGACTTACTACGATTCCGGAGGAAATATTTGAAAGTTCAAAATTGGACGGTGCGAATAAGTTCCAGACATTAATGAGAATTACCATTCCTATGATTAAACCGGCGATTATGTCAGTGCTTACCTTAGGATTTGTATATACATTTAAAGTGTTCGACCTGGTGTGGGTCATGACAAAGGGGGGACCGATCAGCTCTACCGAATTGGTATCCACTTATGCTTATAAGCTGTCTTTCGAACAGTTTCAGTTCAGCAAAGGTTCAGCAGCGGCGAACATACTATTCTTAATATTATTTGCAGTAGGAATTTTCTATATCAAATTAATCAATGAAGAGGAAGAGGTGATGTAAGATGAAGGATAACAAAGGAAGTGTAAAACTCTTTATTATTGGAGCGATAGTATTCGTAATCTTCATTTTCCCATTATATTGGATGTTGGTTACATCGTTGAAGACGCAGGTGGAGATTTTTAGTATCCCTACTCCTTTTTGGCCCCGTGATTTAACGTTTGAGGCTTATATCGGTCAGTTCTCAGCTTCCAGCGATACTTTGCGCGGCTTTAAGAATAGTTTAATTATTGCCTGTGGTGCTACCGTGATTGCGACCGTCTTTTCTATTCCCGCAGCTTATGGGTTGGCGAGGTTTCGATTCAAGGGGAAGAAAATATTGATACTTTATTTCTTGATGACTCAGATGTTGCCCTCTACCCTGATTTTGACCTCTCTTTATATTATGTTTTCTAAAATGGGGTTACTTAATTCCTATCTGGCGCCCATATTGGCGGATGCGACCTTGGGAATTCCTTTTAGCATTATTATATTGAGAACTTATTTCCTGGCGATACCGAAGGAATTGGATGAAGCGGCTAAAATTGATGGCTGTAATAGCATTACTTCTTTTACGAAGGTGATGCTTCCCATAGCAAGTCCCGGTATTATTGTCGCTGCAGTATTTTCCTTCGTATATGCGTGGGGAGACTTGATTTATGGAATTACTTTTATTATGAATCCTAATATGCGGCCGATTACTTCCAGTATCTACAACTATGTGCAGCAATACCAGACTCTTTGGAATTCTACGATGGCATTCGGAATTATAGCAATTATGCCGGTAATTCTAATATTTATTTTTATGCAGAAATACATTGTCAGCGGTCTGACCAACGGTGCGGTTAAGGCTTAAAGAAAAGGAGTTAAAATGAAATTACAGCAAATCGATTTACAGAAAATAAAAATAAATGATTCTTTTTGGTCCAAACATGTGCATCTTGTAAAGGATGCGATTATTCCTTATCAGTGGGAGGCTATGAATGACCGTATTCCGGGGGCAGAACCTTCTCACTCGATCGATAATTTCGCTATTGCGGCAGGAAGAAAAGAAGGAGAATTCTATGGAGCGGTATTTCAGGATACGGATATAGCCAAGTGGCTGGAAGCCGTTGGATTTACGCTGGCATCCTATAAGGATGAAGAATTGGAAAAGACTGCGGATGAAGTGATAGATATGATTGCCGAAGCACAGCAGGAAGACGGATATCTGGATACCTATTTCATCATTAAGGAACCGGATAAACGTTGGACGAATTTGTGCGAAGGCCATGAGTTATACACTGCAGGTCATATGATGGAAGCGGCAGTAGCTTATTATTATGGTACCGGCAAGAGAAAGCTGTTGGATGTAACATTGAAGCTGGCGGATTTGCTTTGTGATACTTTTGGCAGCGAAGAGGGGAAAATAAACGGATATCCGGGACATCAGGAAGTGGAAATAGGATTGATCAAGCTCTATCAGATATCCGGAGAACAAAAGTATCTTGATCTAGCAAAATTCTTTATCGATGCCAGGGGTGTGGGTGAGAATTATTTCTTAAAGGAGAAAACGAGGGAGTCTTATAAGAATATCTTCCCGGAGCTGAATGATTATCGCCCGGAATATTCCCAGTCTGCTCTTCCGGTGAGGGAGCAGACAGCAGCGGAAGGCCATGCGGTACGTGCGGTATATATGTACAGCGCCATGGCTGATTTAGCCTATGAGTATAAGGATAAATCTCTCATGGAAGCTTGTGAACGGTTGTGGAAGAATATCGTACAAAGACAGATGTATATCACAGGCGGTATCGGAGCGTCGGGCTTGCTGGAGCGGTTCACAGTGGATTATGACTTGCCCAATGACTGTAATTATGCGGAGACCTGTGCCTCCATTGGTTTAGCGATGTTCGGTATCAGAATGGCGAATGTTAAAAGAGATGCTTCTTACGTGGATACCGTGGAGCGGGCACTTTATAATACACTTCTTTCAGGAATTGCCTTGGATGGAAAGAGCTTTTTCTATGTGAATCCCCTTGAGGTGTGGCCTGATAATTGTATCGAGCGTACGTCGAAGGAGCACGTGAAGCCTATTCGGCAGAAATGGTTTGGAGTTGCCTGCTGTCCTCCTAATATAGCCAGAACCCTGGCCTCTCTGGGACAGTATATTTATTCCGTAGGAGAAGAGGAGTTGTACGTGAACCTTTTCATTTCCAATACGACAGAGGTGGAGTTGAAAGGGGAAACTATTCAGGTTGCTATGGAAACTCAGTTCCCGTTTGAAAATAAGGTGACAGTGAAAGTAAATAGTGTTCCTAAGGAAGGAATAAAACTGGCGGTCAGGGTTCCCGGATATGCGAAAAATTACAAAGTATCCATAGACGGGGAGGTTTTGGGCTGTGTTGAGGAAAAAGGGTATATGGTTATTTCTCTTGAAAAAGATTCGGAAATAGAGATAGGCTTCGAGGCACCGCCCAAATTTGTTCGCGCCAATCCGAAGGTAAGAGTGGATTGTGGAAAAGTAGCCATAGTAAAAGGACCTCTGGTGTATTGTCTGGAGGAAGTGGATAACGGGAAGAATTTATCGGAGTTGTTCATTGATACGAATCAGACCATTGAAGAAAAGCATTCTCAATTGTTCGGAGGCATTATGGAACTTACACTGCAAGGAAAGCGAATGGAAGAAATACAATGGGGAGAAGAGGAGCTTTATGGGGAACATTCCGTGGCTTTATCGGATGTATCGCTAAAGGCTATTCCTTACGCTTATTGGAATAACAGAGGAATCGGTGAAATGACTGTATGGATAAAAGAGCTTTTGTAAAGATGCAGGAGGCGCGCAATATAGAATGAAACTAAAATTCCGGACAAAATTAGTATTAGTATTTGTAGCAATGATAGTTATCATTAGTACCATATTAACGATTGAACATGTGAACTCGATGCAAACGCTCTTTCAAGATGAAGTGAGGCGTTATGGATTGGCATTGGCACAGTCCATGTCCAAAAAATTAGACACATCCGAGCGGTTCGAAAAGGAATTGGATGTGATGATGGAACAGCGCATCTTACAGGCTTGCCAAGCGGTGGATCTGATGGATATGGATATGCTATCCAATTATCAGTTGTCGCACCTGTCAGCCAAAATGGGAGTAGATGGTGGAATCTTCGTGATTGATTCCAATCGGAAGATCATCTATTCCGATATTCCCGGCTATATTGGCTGGGAGTATCCCTCTCCTCATGCTATGGATCAAGTATTTGACAAGACGGTTACTTCTTATATCGAAGACTTTCGTGAAGACATGATTTCGGGGGACATGACGAAATATGGAGGAATGGTGCTCAGTTCCTATGGTTATTATGTGCAAATCGGGATGAAAGCTTCTACCATCGAGAAGCTGAAAGCGGACTTCCGCCCGGAGGCACTAATTCGAGAGTTAGAAGAGGGAGATGACGTAAGTTATGCGTTGTTAATCGATAGAGAAGGTGTTGCCTATGCCGGAACAGAGGAGCTTATAACCGGTTCTCCCCGCACGGACCGCGTGACTGTGAATGCATCACAAAATGGGGTCAGCGATTCCGATTATTGGCATAACTTAGCAACGGGATTACCGGTTTATGAGATACAGATTCCTTATTACCAAGATGGGGAACATAAGGGTGCTATCTGTGTGGGTATCTCTTTGGAGCGCATGGAGCAAACGATACGTACGAGTACTATTGTAACCGCTTTATTTACCGTATTAATGTGCGGTGTTGGAGCTTTCATTATCTTCTTCAGTATACAGATGTTGTTAGGACCCTTAAAGCGGCTGGGTAATCAGGTGAGCAAGGTGTCTAATGGTGATTTCACCGTAGAACAAGAGGAACGTATGCTGCAGCAAAAAGATGAAATCGGAGAAATCATAAGGGCTGTCAAATCCATGCGAGGGAGATTAAGTGAGCTGGTAAATGTGCTGAGAGAGAATGCTGGCAAAGTAGAAGGAAGTTCTGAACAGCTTTCTATGGTCATGGATGAGACCTCCCGTGGTATTGGAGAGACTGCGAAAGCCATAGAGACCCTTGCAGTCTCAGCGACAGAGCAGACCTGTGAAGTAAATAAGGTATTCCAATCGGTGGAATCATTATCCCATAATCTCGATATAGGAAAAGAGCAGGTACAGCATGCCAACGGGCAGGTAGCTTATGTGAATAATTTAAGTGTGGATGGCAAGCGTATCGTCGGAGAATTGAGTACAGTTACCCAAAACAGCATGGAGCGTGCTGATTCAATATCGGAAAGCGTGAAGAATGTGAGCGAGAGCGTGCAGGCTATGCGGGATTTCGTCGGACGCATCCGCTCTATCTCAGAACAGACTAACCTTCTGGCTTTGAACGCTTCCATAGAAGCCGCCAGAGCAGGAGATGCAGGCCGTGGTTTCGCTGTAGTGGCAGAGGAAATTCGTAAGTTGGCGGAGGAGACCAATCAAGCGACCAATCAGGTGGAAGCATTTATGGAAGAGATTAGTGATAAGACCAGTTCTGCATCCAAAGATATCGCATCCATTGGCGAGGTGACGATAGTACAAAGAAAGACGCTGTCAGAAACCTTAAACATCTTTGGTCAAATCGATGAATCCATCACTCAGTTGACGGAATCGATGAAAGATGTAGTGAATATCAATGAATCTGTGACACAAAATGGCAGTATTATCTTAGATTCCATGAAGATATTGGCTTCTTTGACCGATAATCTTTCGGCGGCCTGTGAAGAAATATCTTCTGTTACCCAGGAACAGACGGCGTTCGTGGAAGAAGCAAATACATTAGCTACACTGAATTCTAATATATCTAAGGAATTAATGGAGTTGATACAACAGTTTAAAACTATTCAGTAAAGAGAACAGCATTGGCTACTATGTCAATGCTGTATTTGTATGTAATAGGATTCGGGAGTCAAAAGCTTTCTTATAAATGTATCTCGTCCATTTGCACAATTTATATCAATAAAAAGTGATCCCTCATATAATTTGACCGCGACACGCTCTCGCTTGGATAAAGCACGTAGTGGTACCTAAGACCACAAAATACGTGGGTCTAAGTACCAACGGCTTTATACAGTTGCTTATCAAACAATATGAGGTATCACTTTAGACAGAAAGAATAAAGGTGCAAATGGACGAATCCTAATTATGCAAGAGGCTTTTAACACCCGGATCCTAATATATAAAAGCCCTTCGGACGGAGTACACTTTTGTTCTATCATGGGAAAAGTCTTGTTGTGGTGAAGGATAGGAGTGTTATAATTGACAATAAACATAACATATTATATACTAGAATACATAATATGTTATATATGGGATGGGAGGATAATTTTGAATATATCGAATATAAGAGAAGAGTATGGAATATACGGGATGCTTTTTTCGTTAAGCAATAGAATTCAGGCAATGGGGGACAAAGAATTTACGGGTATTACGATGAAGCAGCATTTTCTAATGATAGCGCTTGGAATGTTTAAGAATCCTCCTACGTTAAAGGAGATGGGAGAGCTAATCGGTTGCTCTTATCAGAATGTGAAAAGAATGGCAGAGCATTTGCAAAAAGAAGGATACATAACGATAGAAAAAGATAGTGCGGATAAAAGAAAAGTGCTTTTAAAGTCTACCGGTAAGTTTGAAGAGATGGCAGAGGAAAAAGAAGATATAACAGTGGAATTTATGAAGATGCTGTATAAAAATATCTCGCAGGAAGATTTAGTAACCACATTAGAAACACTTAAGAGAATGGACCGGAATCTAGGAGGTGTTATCGAATAGTAGATTCTTTTTGTTTCAAACTTCATGAGTTTTGTAATTACCTAAAGAGCATATAAGGAGATGGAAAATGGAAAAGGTAGTAGTATATAAGAGTTCCACAGGATTCACAAAAACATACGCACAATGGATTGCGGATAAGTTGAATTGTCCGGTCATCGATATCAAAACGGCAGAGAAAAGCACGATTACTGAAGGGAAAACAGTCATATACGGCGGCTGGATTATGGGTAACAGCATTGTGGGATTAGATAAAATAAGAGAAAGGAAGCCGCATAATTTCGTCGTATATGGAGTGGGTTCGATGCCGAAGACGGAAGCAGTCGTAGAACAGATTAGGGAAATAAATAAATTAGAGTCTATCCCGTTTTTCTACATGGAAGGCGGCTTTCGTTTTGAAAAGCTCAGCTTTCCTATAAAAATGATGCTAAAGGCTATGAGAAAGTCAATAGCAAAGAAAGGGAATAAGACGGAAACAGATCTATTTATGGAAAGAAACTTAGGGACTTCTTTTGATAACTCGAATATAAAAAACATTGAACCATTAGTGGAATATGTGATGGCGATAAAATAATCAAATAAAGAGGATATAATTAAACATAAACTCTCTACAAATATCACAACGATATCGATATTTGCGGAGCGTTTTATGTTATGGGACAATGCCGAATACTACTTGTGATACAGTAACCTTTGAGAAAAGGCATTCCTGTAAGCTGTCGGTGTCAGACCGGTTTTCCGTTTATAAACCTTTACGAAATGCTGTGCACTGGAAAATGCCAGTTCTGCGGCGATTTCATTAATTGTTTTATTCGTATCTACAAGTAAGATGTTGGCAGCATCCACCTTCAAATTCAGAATTAACTGTTTGAGAGGAATGTCTGCAACAGATGTGAAAAAGTGGGAAAGATACGATTCATTGTAGTTAAAATGAAAAGCGATATCGGAAACTTTAAGAGGTTGATTGATATTCTGTTTCACAAAATCAATAATATCGTAGTAAATTTGTTTCTGGCTCTTTTTCTGGGACACGCTGTTTTCCCTTACGGGGTTCATCTGAAAGTGAAGTTCGCACAAAATAGTTGTGGTGAAGTAATTTAGGATGCTTGGAGGATACTGTTCTTTTACCGCGTCTTGAAGTTGTTTCATAAGAATTACGATTTTATCCACATTGATAAGCTGTCCCTCATTGGGAATGGATAATGTATTTTTGGCGAGTGAATTCTTATAATCATCCAACATAGAATCAGGGATTTCTTTCTGCAGAATCTCATGATCATTTTCAAAATGAAGCCAATAGAATGAGCATGCGGATGGCCGAAATCCAATCCTCCGGTTCATAGGTGCGGGCCAGGGTGGTAATATAAGATAGGAACCTACCGAGATTGTGTGATTTCTTTTGGCAAAGTTAAGATACAAAGTATCCTTCGTCGGGATAATTAATTCATAGTTCTTCAAAGGATATTCATCCGAGTGCATCCAGTTCTTCGAAGGCGCTTCGAATTTACCGGTCATATCATAGTATAAAGGACTGTCTATTTTAAACTCTAAATATTGCATTTTTCTTATGTGAACTCCTTCCTAAAAAAGTATTATAATATATATTATAACAATTAAATATATGATAATTTAATAGTATAATTATATATGTTTATATAAAGAAATAAATAATATTAGACATAAATAGCATATTTAAATACTATCAATAATCAAAAAGTTATACAACCGATTAAGTATAACATATAAGAAAATGACACTTATTCGAAGGTTTATATAGTTTACTGAGTGAGGAAATAGACCTATAATGCAATTATAAAGAGAGAAATCTGACGTCAATTTCTTTAAATAGTTCCAATAAAGGTGAAAAGACACAAGGAGGACGGATATGAAAGCATTTGAAAAAGCATACCAGATGAAAGTAAGAGACATAAAAATAAAGGATGATTTCTGGTCAAAAATACAGAACCTGATTATAGAAGAAGCGATACCTTATCAGGAAAAGGTTCTGAACGATGAAATCCCAGGGATTGAGAAAAGCCATGCCATAGCAAATTATAGAATTGCGGCAGGGTTTGAGGAAGGTGAGTTCTATGGAATGGTTTTTCAGGATAGCGATGTGGCCAAGTGGCTGGAAGGTGTTGCCTATTCGTTGTCCGTAACCGAGAATAAAGAGCTGGAAAGACGTGCGGATGAAGTGATCGATATTATCGCACAAGCACAGGAAGAAGATGGATATCTGGATACCTATTTCCTATTGAAGGAGCCGGACCATAAATGGCAGAATCTGCAGGAATGCCATGAGTTGTATTGCGCCGGTCATTTGATGGAAGCAGCTGTGGCTTATTATAATGAAACAGGGAAAACACGCCTTTTAGAGGTTGTGAAGCGCTTGGCAGATCATATCGATGCACGTTTTGGGCAAGATAAAGAACATGGAATTCCGGGACATCAGGAAATAGAAGTTGGTTTGCTGCGCCTTTATAACGCTACCGGCATCGAAAAATATAGAAATCTGGCATCCTATTTCATAGAAGAAAGAGGTCAGAACCCTGATTATTTCCGGGAGGAAAGGGAGAAAAGAGGCTGGATACACTTCGATATGGACCCTGAGGACAGAGAATATTCCCAGTGTCATGCGCCGGTAAGAGAGCAAAATGAGGCGGTTGGACATAGTGTTAGGGCTGTTTATATGTATATGGCTATGGCAGACCTCGCCATGGAAATGCAGGATGAATCGCTGTATGAGGCATGCAGACGGCTTTGGGACAATATTGTGAATAAGAGAATGTACATAACCGGAGGCATCGGTTCTACCTCTGAGGGAGAAGCGTTTACACTGGATTATGATCTGCCCAATGATTCGATATACGCTGAGACTTGTGCTTCTATCGCAATGGTTATGTTCGCTAAACGAATGCTGGATATAGAAGCGGACGGACAATATTCGGATATTATGGAACGAGAATTGTATAATGGAATCCTAAGCGGCTTACAGTTGGATGGAAAAGGATTTTTCTATGTAAATCCCCTGGAAGTGGTAAAAGGAGTATCCGGAGAACAGTTCGGATATAAGCATGTGCTTCCGCGTCGTCCCAGATGGTATGCATGTGCGTGCTGCCCTCCTAATGTGGTTCGTCTCGTCACTTCTCTTGGAACTTATGCTTGGTCTGAAAAAGAGGATGCGATTTATTCTCATATTTATCTTGGACAGAATGTAAGCCTTAATAAAGCGGATATTCAAGTGGAAAGCAGGTATCCTTGGAAAGGCGATGTATGCTACACAGTTTCACCTAAGACAAAAGATAAATTTACGATTGCAATTCATATTCCCAAGCATGCGCAGAACTTAATAGTGACATTGAATGGGACTACGGTAGATATAGAAGGCAAAATGATAAAGGGATATTTGTATTTACAGCGTGAGTGGGCAGAAGGAGACAAGATTCATATTCAGTTCGACATGAAGACAAGAAGAGTCTATGCGAATCCTAAAGTGCGGGCAAATGCCGGATGTGTAGCTTTCATGCGCGGACCGGTCGTGTATTGCTTTGAGCAGGCGGATCAGAAAGAGCTGCTGCAGACATACCGGATTCCAAGCGATGCGAACATGAGAGAATACCTGTGTGATAGCGGAGAACTGGAAGGAATGATGCTCCTGGAAATCGAAGGCTACCGCTTGAAGGAACAGGAAGACTTATATTCCGAAGAGCAGGCAGAACGAGAAAATGTGCGTATGACTGCAATACCATACTTTGCGTGGGGGAACAGAGAAGAAGGCGACATGAGAGTGTGGATGGTAGAATAGAAAATCATATGAAAGTCTATAACAAAAAGGCTGTCGCGTTAACGATTGAAAGATCGTGAAGCGGCAGTTTTTTCAGTTTGTTGACATTCATACAGATAGCGTTTTTGTATGAAACATGTTATAATATAAATTACATTTATGGGATAATACGTGAACTGGATTTATCGATTGCGTTGAATTTGTCGTATATTCGACGTTAAGGTATTGCTTGAAAACATTGGATAAGTGATAAGTTAGGCGGGGTAGATTATGAATATACAGATTTTTGGAACGACGAAATGTTTTGACACAAAAAAGGCACAGAGGTATTTCAAGGAACGCGGTGTGAAGTTCCAATTTGTCAATTTGAAAGAGAAAGAGATGAGTAAGGGTGAGTTCACCAGTGTGAAGCAGGCTGTTGGCGGCATTGCTGTTATGATAGATAATAACTGCAAGGATAAGGACACATTAGCTCTTATCCAATATATTGCGGATGAAGATAAAGAAGAAAAGCTGCTTGAAAATCAGCAGGTACTTTTAACACCAATTGTAAGAAATGGGAAAAAGGCTACTGTTGGATATCGACCCGAAATATGGAAGGGATGGGAGTAATGAAACTTTTAATTAAACAGAGAGTTTTTTCGTGGACAGATTCCTACGATATATATGATGAGGACGGTAATGCGAAGTATTTTGTGAAAGCGGAGATGTTTGCTTTTGGACATCAGTTACATGTTTATGACAGTAACCGCAATGAAATCGGTATGATCAAACAAAAGCTATTGACCTTCCTTCCTGCTTTTGAAATAGAAATCGGAGGTATGACAAGGGGAAGAATACAGAAGCAACTGGCTTTGCTCCGTCCGAAATACGAAATTGATTTCAATGGATGGCGGGTAGAAGGAGATTTTCTCGGATGGAATTATGATGTTTATGCAGGGGGACGCCCAGTCATTCATATCTCCAAGGAGCTATTTCATTGGGGAGATACCTATGTCATTGATTTTGATGACCCGGCTGATGAAGTAATGGGTATGATGCTCGTGATTGCTATTGATGCTGCTAACTGCGAGCAGAAATAGGGCCGAAACTTATTAGAACTATATAAGGAAGTGCAGACAGGTTGGGAGAAAATGAGGCAACGAAAAGAAGTGATCGACCTTTGCAGTAAATTGAAAAACGTGTATGAAGACTATCCTTTTCATGATGATAATTGGACGGTTATGCGACATAGAGATAATAAGAAGATATTTGCGTGGATTTATGAGAGGGATGGACATATATGGGTGAATGTGAAATGTGACCCGGAGTGGCGCGACTTCTGGCGTGGGACATTTGAAGCCGTGATACCCGGCTACCATATGAATAAGGAGCATTGGAGCTCCATTATATTGAATGGAACAGTGCCGAAGAAAGACATAGCAAGGATGATTGAAGAAAGCTATGAGTTGACAAAGCCGCGAACCGGAAAAGTTATAAGTTAATAATGCTTAAAACAGCAGCAAAGAAGAGAAAGAGGCCATGAGCCTCTTTCATTGCACCTGAAAGGTATAATCTGTATCGTAGGTTCTTACATATAAAGTATCATCCTTTAGAATCAGATAGTCAGCCATTGATTTCACAGGAGTCTGTCCGATGGTCTGTCCGGAAGCGAGGTCTAGCTGATAGATATAATCAGGTTCTGCGGTAAAGCCATAACCGCACAGCAGAACATCGCCGATAATCGCAAAGTTTCTGGCATTGCTTACGAGAGGATTGCTTTTCCACAAAAGTGTTTTCTCTTTTAAGTCGATGGCTCCCACATAGGCATGCTGAGGCAGAGAAGAGGAGTAAGTGAGATGACTGATGGAAAAGTAGAGAACATCATCTTTGATTTGCGCATAGCGTAGTTGTTGCTCCATGTAGGGTGTATCTTCTGAAAGCGGATTCTTATACTGGTAATTTTCAAAATCAAAGGTGAAAACTTCACCGCTTTCCGTATCCGTAACCTGAATCGTTCCCGGATAGCTGCTATAATCGAAGAATACATTGCAAAGATATTTTCCATCGTTCCCTGATTCCAGACTTAAATCATTTCTGGAAAACCATTGTTCCGTATCCGTGATTTGATTTGGTGTCTCGGTAAGGAGTGTGAGTGTTAGCGGAGAGGCGGCTGTAGATGCCTCTTTTGCCTGGAAATGCTCCCACGAAGGATTCTCCAGATAAATGATCGTATTGCTGCTATCGGATGGTGCAATATCGGCAGCGGTCTCTGAATCTTGCTTCTCCTGAACATCGGTTTCAGGAGCTGAATTCGTATTATTTGTTGTTTCTTCCGCCGTACTTTCATCTTGCGATTCGGGAACTGATGTATCGCTTTCGACTATAGGGGTATCTGCATCCTGCGGTTCCGGAACAGCAATATTGCCGCATCCGGCGAGAAAAAGTCCCAAAAGAATCAATGCTATTTTATTCGATTTTTTATTATTTCGTTTCATATTTAATAACCATACCTTTCTCATAATGATATATTTCAGAATTAGCAAATTATATTACAAAAAGTTCTGTTACAGAAAAATTATTTTTGTATTGTTTCCTATTTTAACATGTTTTTTCATTCATGAACAGATATGTTATCCGGTCTACGGAGCGTAGATTGATTTTTGGATGGCTATGTCCTATACTTGGTATTGCGATGAAATAGAAGATAGAAGTTCGAAAGAATTTCTTTCTTTCAAGATTTTTAAAGGGAGCAAGGATTGAAATATGAATGTAAAAACGAAGAAAGAATTAATGGAAGAATATAAAAATAGACACCCGGAAAAAGGCGTGATTTCCTATAAGTGCAAGGAGACGGGAGAAAGCTTTCTGGGAACATCAAAGGATACGAAAGCCGATTTTAACAGCACGAGCTTTAAGCTGGAAGGTAAAAATCACCCTAACAGACGGCTTCAGGAATTATGGAGTAGATACGGGATAGATGGGTTTGAATTGTCAGTTCTTAAGATATTAAAGTATGACAATCCTGCCGATGATCATACGAGTGAATTGGAAGAATTGCGGGAGGAATGCCTGCAAGCGGACCCGCAGGCGAAGAAAATCTGGAGATAAATAGCGCGGAGGAATTGAGTTGAAGGAAGAGTTTATTATAATGGATCATGTTTCCTTTTCGTTCGGACCGCAAAAAGTGTTAAGCGATATTTGCCTCACATTGGAGCAAGGGGCTTCCTATGCGCTTATCGGAAAGTCCGGTTCGGGAAAGACTACCATGCTGAATCTGCTTGCAGGTTTCTTGAAACCGGAGCAGGGAAGGGTGTGTATTCGCGGTAAAGAGGTAGCGGAACCGAGGGAAGAGACAGCATTTTTATTTCAAGAATTGGGACTGTTTCCCTGGCAGACGGTAAGCGAAGCGGTTGCCATGCCTCTTTTGCTGCGGGGCAAAAAGCAAGGAGTGAAAGAAATATCGGAAGAGCTTCTGCGCAGGGTAGGGCTTGAAGCGTGCGGGAATAAATATCCTTACGAATTAAGCGGGGGAGAACGGCAAAGGGTAGCTTTAGCCCGGACTTTAATCGGCGAACCCGATATTATTTTAATGGATGAACCCACCTCTGCTCTGGATGCAGTTACGAAGGAAACTTTGCAGGAACTCATTATACAAGAGCAGCGAAAGCAAGAAGCCACTCTATTTTTCGTGACACATGATGTGGAAGAAGCTATGATGCTTGGACAATACATTCTTATTTTAAGAGAAGACGGAACTACTTTCCGAGTGGAGAATCCCTATTATTTTACAGAAAATGCGAAGGAACAGCTAGGCTTTTACGAAGAATGTATTAAGCTGCGGAGATGGATAAAATAGAGAATGAGGAGTAAACAAACATATGTCTAAAGTTCGGCTGACAATGAAAAAAGGGATAAAAAAGCTCGCGAAAAGTCAATTGGCGGGATTTTTTACGTTTCTTGTCTTCTGGGAGATGCTTCATCTGTTGCTGCATACCCGTGCCGTGCCGGCACCGTTGGAGACGCTTCTTTATATATGTAAAGTGCCGAAGCTGTTGTTGATTCACTGCGGAGCCAGTATGATGCGCGTAGTGGTGGCAATCGGGATTTCACTCATTCTCGGCGTTCCGGCGGGTATTCTGCTTGGTGTAAATAAATGGTGTAAGAAGCTGTTATCCCCGTTTTTATATTTTATTTACCCTATGCCGAAAATTGCGTTTCTTCCCGTTTTTATGCTTCTTTTCGGGCTTGGGAATACATCTAAGATTATATTGATGATATGGATCATTATTTTTCAGATGATATTATCGGTGCGTGATGGGGTGGATCAGATCGATCCGGTTTACTTTAAGGTGATGGATGGCTTCTGTACCACTCCCCGGCAAAAGTATCGATATTTAATCCTTCCGGCAATCTTGCCGCAGATTTTCTCGGGTTTACGCATCAGTATTGGAATTACACTGGCATCTTTATTTTTTGCAGAAAATTATGCGGCGGTATATGGAATCGGCTATTATATTCTAAGTGCTTGGTCGAAGATGAACTATGTAGAAATGTTTGGAGGAATTCTGGCGATTGGAGTTATGGGGATTTTATTATTTAACTTGCTGGATGCCATGGAGCGCCTTTGTGCGCCTTGGCTAAAAGAAAAGGGGAAACGATATTCTGCCGTATGAAGTGGGTAGGATATCGTTTCCCTTTATTTTATTCTATAGGAAAAATCTTGTTATGATTTAAGGGAGCAAGGAGAATTCAGTAAGCTCCTGATAGGTATAGCTTTTTGTAATTAATTCTTTGCCCTTGGCCCATGCGATAATATTGTTAAACTGATCTTCGGGGATGGAGCCGGCGTGGGCGAAAGTTCCGTTCTGGCTTGCCAGATAACCTGTAATCGCTTCCGGGAACTGATATTGAACGAGAAGGTCACTGTATTCGGAAGCATCGGTTTCATTCATATAATCGATAGCAGCATTATAAGCGGTATAAAAGGCTTCGATTGCCTTAGGATGATTGGCAATAGTCTCTTCGAGAAACATCAATACACCGCCCTTGATTCCGGCTTCTTTGGAACTGCCGAGAATATATGCGCCTTGTGACTGCAGCATGCCGGCCTGAGGTTCGGTGAATACAACACCGTCAATCTGGTCGGACATCAAGGCTTCGGAACGTCCGGCAAAGGAAGGAATCTCTACAATTTCATAGGAGAAACCATGTTCCGAGGCGAACTCGTCCATAATATATTCGAGAATAAAATTAGGAACGAGAGAAATACTTTTGCCGTCAAACTGCTCCATGGAGGTAATGCCTGAGTTCGGGGAAGAAAGTATCTTAAAGTCTTCGCTAATATCCGAGGTGATTTTCATCGGAATACCGTTGTCTGTAAAAGCAGCGGCCGTCATAACATCTCCGATGGCTCCGTCTAATGTCATAGATTGAACCGCTGCATTGCGGTCATTGGGGGAAGAGAAAGCTTGTAGCGTTACTGATACTCCGGCAGCCTCGAAGAATCCCTTTTCCTGTGCAAGAATAAGCGGAATGGAAGATTCGGCGGGAAGAATGCCGATTACCAGCTCTTCCATAGAAGCAGTTTCGGGATTTTCTGTCTGTGTTTCATTGGGAGCGGGCGCTTCCGGTAGAGCTTCTTCAGAGACGGCAACTTCTGCGCTTTCAGAATTAGGTAGCTGGGAGCCAGCATCCTGATTTCCGGCGGAAGCATTCCCGCAAGAAGTGAGAAGAAATACCCCTGTTAATAGTGCAGTTAATACTAATGTTTTTTTCATCATTATGATAGCCATGCCTTTCTTATTATCTACAGCTTAAAGTTTGTAGGTATTAGGGGGCAAAATACCTTTTGTCCTCGACATCATTTATATAACCCCTAATATTTTCAAAAATCCATCCATATCCGCAAAATAAGGTACTATTGTTCGGTTCAGCAAGAGAGGATTCATTCCGTTGTCATTAGGGCCTTGTCCGGTGGTGAAAGCCAGACGAAAACCTTTTTCCCTAAGAAGAGCAACATTTCTCTCCTCATATAGTCCGAAAGGATAGGCGAAGACATCTTTCGCCTGAATGACCGATAATTCATTACAACGGTCCAAATCCTCGGATAATGCCAGGTCATCGGCTGTCATCATTTGACTAAGAGCCATGCTTTCTCTCGTATGAAAGGAATCGGTATGGTTGGCGTATTCGAAAACATCATTCATTTTCATAAGCTCTTCTTGGGTAAGGCATACGGACTGTTCGCTTTGAAAGTCGGAGGTTTGTTCCGACAACCAGCCGGAAACAACGAAGACCGTTCCGCAAAATCCGTACTTTTTCAAGAGAGGATAGGCATAACGGGCAATGGATTGGTAACAGTCATCGAAGGTCAATAACACAGATTTTTCAGGGATAGGGGACTGCTTATAATAGTAATTGCGCACCTCTTCAAGGGTCAAAGTGTGATAACCATTCTCGAATAAATATTCCATTTGCTCAGTAAAATGCTCTAAAGTAACGAAAAGCGGAGTTGGAAGATAATCCTTATAGTTCTGCTTTACATGAATTGGATGAGGGATGTCCGGACAGAACATGCCCTCTTCGCGAATTTCGTGGTATACCAAAGTCATAAATGACATTGTCTATTCTCCTATTTGTTTTCCTTAACAATAGATGATTGCGAAACAGATAAGCTGTAAAAATTTTATACACAATAAAAATAGGATTTAATTATCAGAAAGATTGTATAAAAGTTTTCCATGCTCTGGTTATGCACTACACTGCGCTGAGTCAAAACAGAAATCCTTTTCAGCAAAGGCTTCGAGGATTCCTATGTCTCAGCTTCGTTGCAAAAAATCGCCTGGAAATCTTTAATACAATTCTTTCCGATTCAAATTCCATAAATTGTGTATAAAATTATAAAATTTAACGAGTTTCGCAATTATCTATTTATTAGCAAAGTATTTAAAACCAATCATGAATTATAGCACAGGGGAAAATAAATTGGAAGTAAATTAATGCAGAAAATTAGAAAAATATCCCTCTTAAATAGAGAGAAATACCTTTCTATTTTGTTCCAAACATGAAATAATAGAGAGGATCGTAAAAGCTGCCGGAACATGCAGATAGGAGTCGAGGTTGAATAAAATACGTATTCGACTTATTGATTAGAGTGCGCACGAAGCGCGCAGATGGGTATAAAGATGAAAATATATGTGGATGCAGATGCCTGCCCGGTTGTTGGCATCGTAGAAAAGATAGCAAAACAAAGGAATATTGCGGTCACACTGCTATGTGATACGAATCACGTACTTTCTTCGCAGTACAGTGAGGTGAAGGTAATCGGTGCAGGGGCGGATGCGGTGGATTTCGCATTGATCAGTTTGTGCAGAAAAGGGGATATTGTCGTTACGCAAGACTATGGGGTGGCAGCGATGGCTCTTGGAAAGGGTGCTTTTTGCATCCATCAGTCTGGCAAATGGTACACGAATGATAACATAGACCAGATGCTTATGGAGAGACATATTAACAAAAAGGCAAGGCGTTCGTCGGGAAAGAGCCATTTGAAAGGTCCTAAAAAGCGCACGACGGAAGATGATGAACGATTTGCAGAATCCTTTGAGAAATTAATTGAGAAGGCACAAATATAGGAAAAGAAGTCGAAAAAGGAACCCCTGATTTAATAGGAGTTCCTTTTCGTTTCAAAAGGCAAAATCTCCGGAAGTAAGATGCTTTTCCAGAATAATCATGCTGGTAGAAGGAGACATAAATTCTTGAGTTGTCAGCATTGATTTTTGCTGCTGCCTTAATTCTTCATGCTCGAAATTTCTACGGTATTCTTTCGGGGAACAGCCGTATTGTTTTTGAAAACCTTTGTTAAAGTATTTCGGATCTGAGAATCCGCAGGAAATACAGATATCGAGTAAAGAAAGGTTTGTGAGCAGAAGTAGCTGCCTTGCTTTTTCACAGCGGATTCGCAGAAGATATTCCTGGAATGGCATGCCGAAGGAATCTTTGAAAAAGTGAGATAAATAGTTTAAAGAAAGGCTTTCTTGCTCAGCGATTTCTGAAAGCAATAGCTTTTCGGAATAATGGCTGTCGATGTAATCGGTAATGTTCCGCATGCGGACCGCTTTGTTTTTGGATGCAATTTTTTCTTTCTCAGAAAGTAGGGTATGTGGGAAATGTTCCAGTAAACAATCGAAAAATATATTAATTAAACCGGTACATCTCAATTCATATCTATTTTTACGAGCGAAAAATGTATATGCGATTTCAATGAGCATTTTACTTAAAGTATCATAAGTACTTTTATCGCTCTTGTGAAAACTATCCGGCGGGGCAAATTCTATGTTTTCTATCTGTGGAAAATAGGACTTGAAAAAGGAGGGGGAAACCTGCAAGGATAAGAGCAGTGCGGGACTTTGCGCCTTCAGTTCGTGACTTTCAAACGGATTCATAATCCAAAACCCTTTCTTATCGAAGGTAAAGGAATCTCCATAAGAAAAAAGCGTGATTTCCCCATCTAAAAGAAGGCAGATTTCAAAATCCTTATGGGTATGCGGAGTTCGGTAAAGCATATTCACAAGAAATAGCTTATACTTCATCACAGAATGAGAAATTACTTCGAATTCATCTTGCATATTTAGCTCCTATCAGTGTGCTTTGGCACGTATACAAGTGGGAATGAAAATTTATTATTCACTCTTATCACCTCGAGTTCAGTATAAAGTAAAAGAAAAGGTATGTAAACTGAAATAACAAATTAGTCATGGTTCTAATCTCTGATTTGTACAAGGTATTATAGAAACATACTGTTATGATAAGTTCATTAAAAGTTTATCAAAGTAAAAGCATGGAGAGAGTGGAAGTGCTGTAAAGATAATGTAAAAAGCTAATTAGTCATGATAGAAACATCAATTAGTCTATGAAATCAACAATCATCACTGCTATAGTAAGGTTAGAAGGAGGTAATACGATGAGAAAAATATTGACCTATGGTATGGTTGGCGGAGGGCCGGGAGCACTTGTCGGAGATGCCCATAGAAAAGCAATAAGTATTGATAATTCAGCTCGGCTTGTGGCGGGGTGCTTTTCCAGGAACCCGGAAAAGAACAAAGCACAGGGAGAGAAGCTCGGATTGAGCGCGGATCGCTGCTATGCAAATTATAAAGAAATGGCGGAAGCGGAAAGTGCGAGAGAAGATGGAATAGATTTTGTGGTTATCGTTACGCCGAATGTGACACATTATGAAATCTGCAAAGCATTTTTAGAGGCAGGTATTCATGTGTCTTGCGATAAACCTTTGGTGTTAGAGAGTGTACAGGCAGGAGAACTGAAGCGTATTGCCGATGAAAAGGGACTTTTATTTATGGTTACTTATACCTACACAGGATATGTAACCGTTAAATACATACGGGATCTGATCAAAAGTGGGGAAATCGGTGATATAAGAACTGTAATGGCAGAATATCCGCAGGGTTGGCTGTATGACGAGAATAACTCCGGCGGTAAACAGGGAGAATGGCGTTGTGATCCGGCACAGGCGGGAAAAGTGAACTGCCTCGGTGATATTGGAACCCATGTGGAAAATACAGTGGGAACTATGACAGGGCTGAAGATAAAAAGAGTTCTTGCTAAGCTGGATATTGTAGTTCCGGGAAGAAAGTTGGATGACAATGACCAGATTTTGGTGGAATATGAGGGCGGAGCAACCGGTATGAACTGGTCATCCCAGATCGCCATCGGATGTGATAATGGCCTGCGTGTCCGGATATTCGGTTCCAAAGGTTCTATATTTTGGTTTCAAGAGAACTCCGAGGAAGTGGTGATAGCCAAAGAGGATGGTATTTCTCATACGATTAAGAGGGGATATAAGGTGATGACTCCGGGTGCGGCGAAATACTGCAGGACGCCGGCAGCCCATGCGGAAGGCTGGCTGGAAGCCATGGCGAATTTATATGATAGCTTTACCGAGTGTGTTGCGGCCAAGAAAGCGGGAACCTTTACGATGGAGATGATAGATTATCCCCTGATCGAAGATGGGATTAAAGGATTGAAGTACGTGGAAGCATGTTTGGAAAGCAGCCAAAACGGCAATGTATGGGTGGAACTGAAAGTATAATGATTAAGTAATTGCGAAACAGATAAGTTGTAAAATTTCATACACAATAAATGCAGTATTTAATAAGAAAGATTGTAAGAAAGTTTTCCATGCTCTGGTTATGCTATACACTTCACTGAGCCAAAGCAGGAATCCTTTTCAGCAAAGGCTTCAAGGATTCCTATGTCTCAGCTCCGTAGCAAAAAATCGCTTGAAAAATCTTTCATACAATTCTTTCGTCTCAAATTTCATGAATTGTGTATAAAATAATGAGATTTTATGAGTTTCGCAATCGACTACTAAACAATAAAAGGAGATAAAAGAAGATGGGTAAATTTAGATTTTCAGTAGGACCATGGAATGTACACTCGGGAGCGGATTCCTATGGACCGGCGACGAGGGCGGAGATCCCAACTGAGGAGAAGTATAAAAGATTTGCGGAGATGGGCTTTGAGGCGATTCAATTCCATGATGATGATGCGGTACCTAATATCAATGATTACACCGAAGAAGAAATAAAGGAAAAAGCAAGAGAATTAAAGGAGACATTGGATAAATACGGATTGAAATCGGAGTTCGTTGCGCCGAGGCTTTGGATGGATGAGCATACGGTGGATGGCGGATTTATGAGTACGTCCGAAGAAGACAGAGAGTATGCGATGTGGAGAGCGTATCGTTCGATTGATATCGCCAATGAATTAGGATGTGATATGGTCGTACTGTGGCTTGCCAGAGAGGGAACGCTCTGTGCGGAAAGCAAGTCTCCGGTATGGGCAACGAAAATGTTGATCGAAGCAATTAATAAGATGCTCGAGTATGATCCAAAGATTCGTATCTGTATCGAGCCTAAGCCAAATGAACCAATCGATAGAAGTATTTGCGGCACAATGGGACACGTAATGGCAATTTCTGCTGCGACCATTGATCCATCCAGAGTAGGAGGCAATTTGGAGAGTGCACATGCAATTCTGGCAGGCCTCGATCCGGCTCATGAGATTGGTTTTGCGTTGGCAATGGGCAAATTAATGACCGTACATTTAAATGACCAAAACAACATTAAATATGATCAGGATAAGTCTTTTGGTGTTGAGAATCTCCGCTCAGCCTTTAATCAGGTAAAGGTATTGAAGGAAAACGGATATGGAGACCGCGGGGAGTATATAGGTCTGGATGTAAAGGCTATGAGAACGACAAAGGATGAAGATAGTTATAAGCATCTGGAGAATAGCTTGAATATATTCAAGGCATTGGAAGCGAAGGTTGATCGATTCGACTATGATTTCCAGAAGGAATGTGTTGAGAAAAGGGATTTTGAAGGTCTTGAAATGTATGTGATGAATCTGCTGATGGGTATTGAATAGGACTCTGTTAGTTTACGCGGAGGGGGATAGGAACAATGAGGTGAGTGCAATGAGAAAGAAGGTTATTGCGGCAGGGCATATCTGTCTGGATATTACACCTGTTTTTTATGGGCGAAAAGTAGAAAGACCTGAGGCGCTATTAAAGCCAGGAAAGTTGATACAGATGAAGGAAGCGGATGTGCATACGGGAGGTTCTGTGGCAAATACAGGACTTGCCATGAAAATCTTGGGAGCAGATGTAGCATTAATGGGGAAAATAGGTGATGATGCTTTTGGAAAGATTGTGCTGGATATTTTAAAAGAGTATCATGCAGAGGAAGATATGTTAATTGCAAAGGAAGAATCCACTTCTTATTCGGTTATTCTGGCAATTCCGGGCATCGACAGAATCTTCCTGCACAATCCCGGTGCCAACGATATTTTTATGTCAGAGGACATCCCGCAGGAAAAGCTGGAAGAAGCAGCACTGTTTCATTTCGGTTATCCTCCTATTATGAAGCGTATGTATGAAGAAGAGGGGGAAGAACTTCTTCGTTTGATGCAAAGAGTAAAGAGAGCCGGAGCTGCCACTTCCTTAGATCTTGCGGCAGTTGACCCTACGTCGGAGGCGGGTCAGGCAGATTGGGAGAAAATTCTGGAAAAAGTTATGCCTTATGTGGATATTTTCGTACCGAGTGTCGAGGAACTTTGCTTTATGCTCGATAGAACCGGATTCGAAGATTGGCAGAGTAGGGCGGCAGGCAGAGATATTACAGAAATTTTGGATTTGGAAAAAGATATCCGTCCGTTAGCTGATAGGTGCATGAAAATGGGTGCAAAGGTTCTGCTCATTAAATGCGGTGTTTCGGGAATGTATTACTGCACAGCCGACACGGATACTCTTAAGAAAACAGGAAGCAGATTGGGGCTTGATGTTCAGGAGTGGGCAGATAAGGAAGGCTTCGAGAAAAGTTATACACCGGACAGAGTTTTATCCGGAACAGGAGCAGGCGATACGAGTATTGCGGCTTTTCTAACGGCTATGTTGGAAGGACGCACACCGGAGAACAGCGTACGTCTTGCTGCCGCAACAGGAGCCTCTTGTGTTGAGGCTTATGATGCTTTGAGCGGATTGAAAAGTTTTGAAGAATTAGAGAATAAAATAACGAACGGATGGGAAAAAGTTAAATAAAGGAGCTAAAATATGCTTGTAAATATGAATAAAGTTCTGCTGCCTGCAAGGAAAAATAAATATGCAGTCGGCATGTTTAATGCAGTGAATCTCGAGTTGGCACGCGGAATCATTTCTGCGGCAGAAGATGCAGGTTCGCCTGTTATAATAGGAACAGCCGAAGTGCTGCTTCCTTATGGGCCGTTGGAGGAAGTATCCTATTTTTTAATACCGATGGCAAAGAAGGCAAATGTTCCGGTTGTCGTACATTTCGATCATGGGTTGAATAAAGAAACATGCTTAAAGGCATTGGAACTCGGATTTACATCTATTATGTATGATTGTTCCATAGACTCTTACGAGGATAATGTTAAAAAGGTAAAAGAGATGGCAGAAATCGCCCACTCCTTCGGAGCGACCATCGAAGGGGAACTTGGACATGTGGGGAATAATGGTGATTCCCTGGAAGGAGGAGAGAGCTTAGAGGATCCATCCCAATTCTACACAGATCCGCTTATGGCAAAGGATTTTGTTGAAAAGACCGGTATCGATGCCCTTGCGATTGCAGTAGGAACTGCTCATGGTTCTTATAAATTACCTCCGAAGTTGGATTTCGAGCGCATTCGTACGATTTCGAATATCATCGATATTCCGCTGGTTCTTCATGGAGGTTCCGGCCTTTCGGATGAGGATTTCCGGAAATCCATTCAGGAAGGTATCAGTAAGGTAAATATTTTTACCGATATTAACCTTGCGGGCGCAGATGCTCAATGGAAGAAGTTAAATGAAGAAGGAAACAAAGGACTGACAGAATTGATTCCGGCAGCAGTAGAAGGCGTGAGACAAGAAACGTTAAAGAAAATAAGACTATTTTCTAACGGAAAAGATATGGAAATAAGATAACTAGTCACTTTTATTTTACCTTTAGAAAAAATTTATAAATTCATTAGCACTCTCGGCTTGACACTGCTAATTGCGGGTGTTATATTTCATATATAACAAATAAAACCCATGTATGGAAGGTAGGGTGATAATAATGAATATTTCAAAATTTACGCAAAAGTCCATGCAGGCAGTAGAGGGATGTGAGAGGCTGGCCTATGAGTATGGCAATCAGGAAATTGAACAGGAACATTTACTTTACAGCCTTATAAGTATAGAAGATAGCCTAATTCTGAAATTAATTGAGAAAATGGAAATTAATAAAGCGCATTTTATGAGTCGTGCGGAAGCAGCGCTTAATAAAAGAGTGAAAGTACAAGGCGGTCAAGTGTATATCGGTAAGGACTTGAATAAGGCTCTTATCAGTGCCGAGGACGAAGCCAGGCTGTTAGGAGACGAATATGTTTCTGTAGAGCATCTGTTTTTAGCGATGATTAAGAATCCCAATAAGGAGCTTAAGGAGGTTTTCAGGGAATATGGTATTACGAGAGAGCGATTTTTGCAAGTGCTTTCTACCGTAAGGGGTAATCAAAGAGTTACTTCTGATAATCCTGAGGCTACTTATGATACCCTTGAAAAATACGGACAAGAGTTAGTGGAAAGGGCGAAAAATCAAAAGCTTGACCCTGTAATAGGAAGAGATAGCGAGATTCGCAATATTATACGGATCCTTTCGAGAAAGACGAAGAACAATCCGGTGTTGATCGGTGAGCCCGGCGTAGGAAAGACAGCGGTAGTGGAAGGGCTTGCGCAGCGTATTGTGAAGGGTGATGTACCGCAAGGATTGAAAGATAAGAAGATTTTCGCCCTGGATATGGGAGCTCTCGTTGCGGGGGCGAAATACAGAGGTGAATTCGAAGAGCGTCTAAAGGCGGTGCTGGAAGATGTGAAAAGCAGCGATGGACAGATTATCTTATTTATCGATGAACTGCATACTATCGTAGGAGCAGGTAAAACGGATGGTGCTCTGGATGCAGGCAATATGTTAAAGCCTATGCTTGCCAGAGGGGAACTGCACTGCATCGGTGCGACTACTTTGGATGAATACAGGCAGTATATTGAGAAGGATGCGGCGCTGGAGCGAAGATTCCAGCCGGTTATGGTGGAAGAACCTACGGTGGAGGATACCATCTCTATATTGAGAGGGCTTAAGGAAAGATACGAAGTTTTCCATGGCGTTAAGATTATGGATAACGCTCTTGTCAGTGCAGCGATATTGTCCCATCGTTATATAGCCGACCGCTTCTTACCGGATAAGGCTATTGACTTAGTGGATGAGGCTTGCGCTCTGATTAAGACAGAGCTGGATTCCATGCCTACTGAGTTGGATGAGCTGCAACGCAAGATTATGCAGATGGAAATCGAAGAAACAGCGTTGAAAAAGGAAGAGGATAGATTAAGTCAGGATCGTCTCGCTGCTTTGCAGAAAGAGTTGGCAGAGTGGAAGGAAGAGTTCAATAATAGAAAGGCACAGTGGGATAACGAAAAGGCTTCTGTAGATAAGTTATCCAAGCTTAGAGAACAAATCGATGCTATAAATAATGAAATCCAGATTGCGCAGAGAGATATGGATTTGGAGAAAGCGGCAGAATTGAGTTATGGAAAGCTGCCGGCATTAAAGAAACAGTTAGAGATAGAAGAAGAGAAGGTAAAAGGCGAGGATTTATCTTTAGTTCATGAGAGTGTCAGTGAAGAAGAAATCGCTAAGATTATTTCCAGATGGACGGGAATTCCCGTAGTAAAACTGACGGAAAGTGAGAGAAACAAGGCACTGCACCTGGATGAAGAACTTCATAAGCGTGTTATCGGTCAGGAGGAAGGCGTTACGAAAGTAACGGATGCGATTATCCGTTCCAAAGCGGGAATTAAGGACCCGACGAAGCCCATCGGTTCCTTCTTGTTCTTGGGCCCTACCGGAGTCGGTAAGACGGAGTTAGCCAAAGCACTGGCGGCATCCTTGTTCGATGATGAGAATAATATGATACGCATCGATATGAGCGAATACATGGAGAAGTTCTCCGTATCCAGATTAATCGGAGCACCTCCCGGTTATGTCGGTTATGAGGAAGGCGGGCAATTAACGGAAGCGGTAAGGAGAAAGCCATATTCCGTAGTGTTATTCGATGAAATCGAAAAGGCACATTCGGATGTATTCAATGTACTTTTACAGGTGCTTGATGATGGACGTATTACAGATTCCAGGGGGAGAACCGTAGATTTTAAAAATACTATTCTCATTATGACATCCAATATCGGAGCCGGATATTTACTCGATGGAATAAGGGAAGACGGTACGATTGACGAAGGAGCAGAATCCATGGTGATGGGTGAGCTGCGTGCTCATTTCCGGCCGGAGTTCCTAAATAGATTGGACGAAACGATTTTATTTAAACCTTTGACTAAAGATAATATCGGCGGTATTATAGGATTGATCATGTCGGACTTAAATGAAAGGCTGGAGGATAGGAATCTTAAGGTCGAATTATCTTCCGAGGCCGAGAGGTATATCGTGGATAATGCTTATGATCCAATATACGGAGCAAGGCCGCTGAAACGTTATATTCAGAAATATGTGGAAACCTTATCTGCAAAGCTAATTCTGGCAGACGCGGTAGAGGCTGGGGATACCATAGAGATTATTCTGGGAAACGAAGACCTGATGGCTAGAAAAAAGGTTTCCATGTAAAAGGATGTCATCGCCCTGAGAGGGAGCGAAAAAGGATGGTATTCGACTAAAATAAAAAAATAAATGACAATAAATGATAAGGAAGATACTTCTTGCAAGAGAATATCTTCCTTAATTATATTATAGGTGAGATAAGATATGCATTATTATATGGAACAGGATCATATATATCCTATTAGAATGACGGGATATTGACAAATAACGTATTCTTTTTTATTATATAGTAAGATTATGGTAACTGTGAGGGAACTGAACAAAGTGAAAGGAATGTAGAGAAAGATGAATTATCTAATCGTAGTAGATATGCAAAATGATTTTGTGGATGGTGCATTAGGCACAAAAGAAGCTATTTCCATCGTTCCGAAGGTAGTTGAAAAAATAAAGAATTTTTCCGGAAAGATATTATATACAAAAGATACGCATGAAGAAAATTATATGGAAACGCAGGAAGGAAGAAATCTTCCGGTTCCACATTGTATCAAAGATACAAAAGGGTGGATGCTTTGCCCGGAAGTTGAGGCCTTATGTACGGAGGAACCGATAACGAAACCGACCTTTGGAAGTGTAACGCTGGGGCAAGTGCTGCAGGAAATGAATGAAAAAGAACCGATCGATTCCATAACTTTAATTGGGCTCTGTACGGATATTTGTATTATTTCTAATGCGTTCTTAATCAAAGCAGTATTACCGGAAGTACCGATTGTTGTGGATGCTTCCTGTTGTGCCGGTGTAACACCGGAAAGCCATAAGCGCGCATTGGAATCAATGAGAACCTGCCACATTCAAATCGAAAATGAATGATAGGCCATAGGAGCAAAATGAGAAAGGCATGGTTATTACTATGGAAGAAAAACAGGCCCACATCAGATTATTAAAGCAAGACAGCGCAAAATATGCAATTTTGCCTGGAGATCCGGGAAGAATCGATCATATTAAGGAATATTTGACCGATGTAACAGAACTTGCATATAATCGAGAGATGAGAAGCATTAGCGGATACTACAAAGGAATCAAAGTTTTAGCTGTATCTACAGGAATGGGAGGTGCTTCTACAGGAATTACGGTGGAGGAACTTCATAATATCGGAGTGGAATATATGATACGGGTCGGAAGCTGCGGAGCATTGGATAGTTCCATTCGTCTTGGAGATTTGATTTTGGTCAATGGAGCGGTTCGTGATGATGGGGCGTCCAAAGCATACATAGAGGAAATTTATCCGGCAATACCGGATACACGTTTATTAATGGCAACGATTAAGGTGGCAGAAGAGAAAAAGTTCCCATTTCATATCGGACGCGGAAGAAGTCATGATAGCTTTTATACCGATAGGGAAGAACAGATCGATGCCTATTGGTCCAAACATGGCATACTTGGAGCCGATATGGAAACGGCGGCATTGTTTACTATAGGAGCATTAAGAGGTGTGAAATGCGCCTCTATCTTAAACACAGTCGTGGAATATGAGGGTGATTTAGAGAAAAATATTAACGATTATGTGGATGGTGATTCGGTTGTAAAACAAGGTGAGGCGAATGAAATTATTACTGCGCTGGAAGCCTTTGTGTTAGCAAATAAAATAAAATAAACGGAGGTAAGGTTATGAGCAAGGATGGGAAAAGTTTATGGTCACTGAAATTTAACACAGCAACATTGGTATTGATTCCGGCAGCAATTGGAATTAACTATCTGGGGAAATTGTTTGCAGGAGTATTGAAATTACCCTTATGGTTAGATGCCATTGGTACATGTCTTGCAGCAGTACTTGCAGGACCGATTGTGGGAGCGATCTGCGGTGCTGCGAACAACATTATTTATGGTCTTACGATGGATCCGATCTCTACGGTATATGCAATAACAAATGTTGCAATCGGTTTGACAGTAGGTATCATGGCACATAAGGGATTTATGAAAAATATTAAGCTTTCCTTATTGACGGCTATCGTAACAGGTTTAGTTGCTGTTGTAGTATCCACTCCGCTCAATATAGTGTTCTGGGGCGGTACAACCGGAAATGTCTGGGGTGATGCTGTTTATGCATGGGCAATAGCGAACAATTTACCGGTATTTTTCGCATCGTTTATCGATGAAATTATTGTAGATCTACCGGATAAAATCGCAGTATTACTAATTGTTTTTGCGATTAGTAAGAGTCTTCCAAAGAGTCTTGTAGCATTATATCAAAGCGGTGACACCATAGAGAGTCTTGATAATTAAGGCATTTGTATAAGACAGTAATTTATCTTTACGCAGGTGAATAAAAAGGCTCCAAGGAGCCGGCAAGTGAACGCAGTGCGGAGGGCGAACGGGAATATAAAATGAAAAGTATCAGCTTATATGAGGAAAAAGGCTCCATATTAAATAAATTGGCACCGGAAAGTAAAATTTTATATATCATAGTAGCATTAATACTTCCGATCATCGTTGGAAGTAATATAGTAAGTATGATATTTATTATTAGTAGTATTTGTCTGTTGCTGGTTTCCAAGGTGTTAAAGAAGACAATACCGATTTTAAGTGTATCGGCATTTGTTTTGTTAACAGTCGTTATCATTCAAGGATTATTTCGGGCCGGAAATGTAACGCCATTACTCACGCTCGGAGTTGTTGTATTTTATAAAGAAGGTTTGCTATTTGCATTTGACATTGTTCTAAATGTGTTAAACATATTGCTCAGCTTTTGTGTTTTGATACTGGCTACAAAGCCTTCCGATATGATAGAGAACTTTGTACGCAAAGGGTTCTCACCGAGATTTGGTTATGTATTTATTTCTGTTTTTCAGATTATTCCGCAGATGACGGATACGATGGCCACTATTACCGATGCACAACGAAGCAGAGGAATGGAGACAGAAGGAAATTTGTTAGTTCGAATTAAAGCATTTCTTCCTCTTATATCGCCGGTTGTTATGAGTTCACTAATTAATACGAAAGAGCGTGCTCTTGCTTTGGAAGTTAGAGGGTTCAATGCTAAAAACAAGAAAACTTTCTTAAATGATGAGAAGAAATCGAGTGCAGATAAATATTTACAGCTTGCTATGATCCTTTTGTTGATAGCGGGTATTGTCTGGAGGGTCATAGGATGTCTAAAATAGTAGTCGAAAACTTAAAGTATAAATATCCTACCACGGATTTTCTGGCATTAGATGGAATAACATTTTCCGCCAATGCCGGAGAATTTATCGGAATCATTGGAAAGAATGGTTCCGGAAAAAGTACACTCTGTCAAGCAATTGCAGGTTTAGTGCCGAACTTTTACAAAGGATCTTACGGCGGAAAAGTGATGGTAGATGACTTGGAAGTAAAAAATGTTGAAATTAGCGAACTGTGTGAAAAGGTTGGAACTGTATTTCAAAATCCCTTTAATCAGGTAACAGGATCGAAATCAACTGTTTATGAAGAAATCGCGTTTGGCTTAGAGAACTTGGGAATTCCAAAGGATGAAATGATACGGCGTATCGATGAAGCGATGGAGCTTTTGGATATTACGAAGTATAAAGATAGAAATCCATTTGACCTATCGGGAGGACAGATGCAGCGTATGGCAATTGCCGGTATTATTGCCATGGAACCGGAAGTTATTGTATTAGATGAACCGACTTCCCAGTTAGACCCGCAAGGAAGAGAAGAGGTTTATCAGGCAGTGCAAAAATTAAGTAAGAATGGGATTACCATTTTCTTAGTTGAGCATAACATGGAAAAGATAGCTTCTTACAGCGACCGTATTCTTATAATAGACGACGGTAAACAGATTGCATACGATACACCGCAAAAGATATTTTCAAGAGATGATTTGGATGAGTATGGTATCGAAGCACCGGCTTTTACTAAGATTTGTCGTGAATTAGGCAAAAAGAATCCGATAACCGGATGTTATCCGGTTACATTGGAAGAGGCAAATGATTTGCTAAAATGTGATAAGAGGGAGATGTAAATGGATAATACCGGAATACTCGAAATAAAAGATTTACATTTTGCTTATACTGAGGGAGAGGAAATCCTAAAGGGACTCAATTTTATAATTGATGAACGGTCAACTGCAATTATCGGGCAAAATGGTGCAGGAAAGACTACCTTTGTAAAATTGTTAAAAGGACTTTTATATCCAACAAGCGGTTCTATTTATTTTAAAGGAACTGATATTGCAAATATGACAGTAGCTCAATTAGCAAAGCATATCGGTATGGTATTTCAAAATCCGGATGATCAGATTTTCAAAAATCGTGTTATCGATGAGGTTATGTTCGGACCTTTAAAAATAGGGATAGGGGAATCCATTGCAAGGCAAAAGGCAGAAGAAGCATTAGAACTGGTCGGATTAAAGAATCTTGCGGATAAAAATCCATACGACTTAGGTCTTTCCAGTCGTAAATTGGTTGCTATTGCCTCCATTATTGCGATGGATACAAAGGTAATTATTTTTGATGAGCCAACGATTGCACAGGATTATCACGGTAAAGAAATGATAAAATCTGTTGTCCGTAAACTTCGGTCAGAAGGAAAAGCTGTTATTACAATTATTCATGATATGGACTTTGTAGCGGATACCTTTGAACGTGCAATTGTTTTTGCAAAAGGGAATATTTTGATCGACGGAACAACGAGAGAAGTTTTTGCTGAGGAAGATATTTTGAAAGAAGCGTATCTGGAACAGCCAAACGTAACGAAGCTTTGCCGAAGGTTAGGTTATGATGAAGTATTCTTGACGACCGAGGAGTTTATCGCTTTTCAGAAAGCAAATATGCAGTAGCTCTTAAATCAATTCGGCATCCTTTTGCATACAAAATTAAAAAGATTTTTCTTAAAGATAGAATATCCCATAATTCCAATAGGAATTATGGGATATTGACAAATAACATATTCTTTTCTATGATATAATAAATGATAAATCATTGTGAAACAGATAAGCTGCGAAAATTTCATACGCAATGAATACAGTGCCTTATAAGAAGGCTTTCAATGCTCAGATTAAGTTATGCACTTATGTGAAAGGCGGTATAGGAATGACGGTTGATAAAGAAAGACTCATTGAGGAATTTATAAAGCTGGTGTCCATCGACAGCCCTTCTCTTTTGGAAAGGGAGATGGGAGATTACTTAAAGGATAAGCTTAAAGGGTTAGGATTTGTGGTAACAGAAGATGGTGCAGGTAGTAAATTGGGCGGGAACTGCGGAAATATTTATGGATTTTTGGAAGGTAAGAAGGAGCTTGAACCACTTCTTTTCTGCGTTCATATGGATACGGTGGAGCCATCCAGAGGGAAGCAGGCCGTGGTAGGCGATGACGGAGTGATTCGCAGCAAGGCGGATACGGTGTTAGGAGCGGATGATTTGGCCGGAGTTGCTGCAATCTTGGAGGCGCTTTCTGTAATAAAGGAAAAGGAGTTGGAACATCGCCCCATTGAAGTATTATTTACAGTTGCGGAGGAAATTTACTGTAAGGGTGCAAAGGTATTCGACTATAGCAATATTAAATCGACAGAAGCATATGTACTCGATTTAACAGGGGCAGTAGGGGCGGCAGCTTATCAAGCGCCCTCGATTCTCTCCCTTGTGATAGAAGTGAATGGTAAAGCATCTCATGCGGGATTTGCTCCTCATAAAGGTATTCATGCGATACAGGCTGCAGCCGATGCTATCACTAAATTGAAGTTGGGGCAAATAGATGAAAATACCACACTTAATATAGGAGTGATACAAGGAGGGCTTGCCACTAATATTATTCCGGAATTATGTGCGGTAGGCGGGGAAATACGCAGCTATTCCCATAAAACAGCGATGGAACTGTCAGAAGAAGTGAAGAAACAGTTTGAAAGATCGGCAGAGGCAATCGGGGCAACCGTGAAGTTTGAAGTAATAACGAATTGTCAGGCATATGAAACACCCAAGGATCATCCAGTCGTTCTCAGATTTAAAGAAGTATGTGATTTGCTGAATCTACCCTTTTCTCTGCAACAGACATTTGGAGGCAGCGACAATAATGCGATGTTCGAGCATGGAATAACGGGAATCGTACTCGCCTGTGCCATGAATCAGTGTCATTCCTGCGAAGAATATACGACAGTGGATGAATTAGTAAGAATTGCAGAGGTTACGAAAGCGCTTATGGTGAGTGAGGTGAATGCGGGATGAAGAACCCTCTGAACTATCAGGTGACAGAATATGATTGCGGTCCGACGACTCTGATCAATGCGATGAGTTTTTTGTTTAAGAGAGAGCAAATCCCACCCGATATTATTAAGCATATTATGCTCTTTTGCCTGGATGCATATAATGGGAAGGGAGAATTCGGGAAGAGCGGAACCTCTCGTATGGCAATGATGTTTATCAGCGATTGGCTGAATCAGTTCGGAAAAGTAAAGAAGGTTCCTATACAGAGTGAATACCTTATTGGTGACAGCGTATATATTGGAGAGAACAGTAAGATTGTATCGGCGTTACAGCAAGGCGGAACCGTAGTGGCCCGGGTCATGTATGGCTGTTGGCATTATGTTCTTTTGACAGGAATCGATGAAACGAAAATTTGCTTGTTCGATCCATACTATAGAAAAAAGCCTTTTAAACAAATAGAACTCGACTTGGTTACAGATATGCCTTATAGCTTTAATCGGCGAGTACCATATGATACGATGAACAATACGGAAAAGGGACCTTACTCTCTGGGACCTAAGGAAACAAGGGAAGCTGTTATTATTTTCAATAAAGATACACAGAAGACACCGGCGAGAACAATTGAATATTTTATTTGATTAAGAAGCAAAGCAGATTAGGCGTTAATCGCTTTGCTTCTTAATTTTAGCGCAAAATTTATTTGACAAGACTATAACCTAGACATTAAACTGTAGACAATAAGATAATGGAGGATTCTAGCGTTTGGAGGCGACTGAATGATACCGAAGGATCCAATAATGTTGTTAAGCTATATAAATATGAAGTTGCGGGATTTCTATGATGATCTGGATGATTTATGTGAGGATCTGGATATCGATAGAAATGAAGTGGAAGATAAATTGGCAACGATAGAATCTCACTACAATAAGGAGAGAAATCAGTTTGTCTAAGCAGATTACGATTGTGGTTCAGAAAAAAGGGGACGGGGAGGAGCTTGTTTTACTTCACGATGTGGAAAAGACGGTACTTGAAACGTTGAGGGAGAACGGCATAGCATTACCGTCTCTTTGTAATGGGAGGGGAACCTGCGGCAGATGTAAGGTACAGTTTAAGGGGAGTGCTCCATTTCCAACGCCGACAGAGAGGGGAAGAATCTCGCCAGACGAGCTGCGTGAGGGGTACCGTTTGTCTTGTGTGGCAAGGCCGATGAAAGAGTGCAGTATTCAAACTTCGTTTGAAGTAGAAGAAAAAATAAAAGTATTGACAGAAAGCGCTATTATGCAATCATCGGAAGAAAGAAGTGAAGATGATGTAACTATAGAAAACGGAGAAACGGTGATTGCCGTGGATCTGGGAACTACGACAATTGCTATGCAGCTTTTGGAGGTGTCTGCCGGACGGCTACTGGATACTTATACTTGCCTTAACCCTCAAAGGAGCTATGGAATGGATGTGGTAGAACGCATTCGGGCAGGCAGTGAAGGGAACGGTGAAAAGCTTCGGACATTGGTACGGGAAGCGATAATGAAGGGGAGAAATCTTTTTGTTCAGGCAGCTTATGATCAAAAGCTGCGTCAGCCGGAATTGCTTGTTATTGCATGTAACACGGCAATGGGGCATTTATTTATGGGATATCCTACCGACACGCTTGGAAAAAGTCCATTCCGGCCGGTCAATATCGAACTGACGCAGTGGGATTGGGATGGTATGCGGACGGTACTTCTTCCGGGGATATCTGCCTTTGTCGGTGGGGATATCGTAGCAGGATTATATGCGTCTAACCTCCATAAGGAAAACGTACCATGGATATTTTTAGACCTTGGAACGAATGCAGAGATGGCAGCAGGAAGGGATGGATGTATCTTCGGTACAGCGGCGGCGGCGGGTCCTGCTTTTGAAGGCACAGGAGATGGTAATACCACAGGACCTGAGAGAATAAGCGCGCTTGCACATCTATTGAAAGTGGGGTCAGCAGACGAGACAGGATTGTTACAGGAGCCTTATTTCGAGACAGGAATAACTGTGGATAACATTTTTGTGACTCAAAAGGATATTCGCGATATACAGATGGCTAAGGCTGCAGTGAGGACGGGCATTCACTTTTTAAAGGGGAAATTAAAAGTGGATAGCTATGAACAAATAGGAAAAGTCTATTTGGCAGGCGGTTTTGGTTTTTATCTGGATCAGGAGGCAGCAGTACGAATTGGGTTGATACCTCCTGAGCTGAAAGGGAAGCTGGCAGTAGTAGGAAATACAGCTTTAAGCGGAGCCGGACTTATCGGAAGGAAAATGGTAAGGGGCAGTGAAGGAAGGAATGAGCTGGATAATATTGTAAGGAGAAGCGGGATATTCAATCTGGCTGAGCAACCAAACTTTGAAGAGAAGTATATTTCATATATAAATTTTTAATGTTACGGATGAAATATCATGATAGGTATCTACCTTTAGAGAAGGCACAGGAAGTATGTGGAGGAACTGGATGGAAAATGTATTTGGAAATATGGATAGCGATATATCCGCTATACTGTGGGATCATTTGTTCAGTAGTGTAGAAGGGGGCCGGGAGAATCTGGGGAAGGAAGTTCCGGTAATAGTCTATCGTATGATGGAATATTCTATAAGGGATATTTTAATTGATATGCTGGGCAAAGAGAAAATGGTGGAGATTATCAAAAGCGCAGGTGAGAAAAGCGGAAAGGAGTTCTTTAAGCGATGCCTGGATGGTACTTTGGCGCTTAATGATTTCTTAGCTCAGGTACAGCAGACGTTAATTGATCTGAAAATTGGAATTCTTCGGATTGAGAAATTTGATGAAGAGACCGGTCATGCTGTTTTTACTATCAGCGAGGATTTGGATTGTTCCGGGTTTCCGGCGGTAGGGGAGACTGTATGTAACTATGATGAAGGTTTTCTTGCAGGAATATTAAAAGCTTATACGAAAAAGGAATATATAGTGACCGAAGTGGATTGCTGGGCGCTGGGAGGACGTGTATGCCGTTTTGATGCAATAATTCAATAATTGATTGCCGATAAACGGGTTTTGTCTTGAAAGGGTAGAATGATTATGAAGGAGAAAGATGCGGATATTTTATTTCAATATTTAAAGGATATACTGTATGAACGGGGCGTTCCTATGCTTTCAGAACAGGAAGTATCTGCAGAATCAGCAAAATTAGTGGATGGAATGAACCTGCTTCATGGGTGGTTGAAAGAGGGGTATCAATTCGCTACTGATATTTCAGAAGGAATTCTAAACGGAGAAGAACCGTCAAAAGACAATCCGCTTTGTGGTCCGTTGAAAATGCTCCGCTCCAATTTTGTCCATCTCGTATGGCAAACAAAGCAGGTTGCCAGTGGGGATTACAGCCAGCAAGTAGCTATGATGGGGGATTTTTCCGCGGCTTTTAATACGATGACAGAACAGCTTATGCAAAGAGAGAGCGCATTGAGGGAGCACAATGAATTGCTTTCTTATATTACGGATAACATTGGAGAATACGTGGTTGTCCTCGATAGGGAAACGAAAGATTTTCTGCATGAAAACAAGTCGTTTCTCAACATATCCATTGAGAAGCCGGAGCTTGTCAATGCGTTAAAAAGAGCATTGGAAGATTATGATATCGAAACGAATGGACGTTTTTGGGAAATAAGTATCTCTTCTGCCGATCAAGCGGACCGAATGCTCTACTACCACGTGGATTCTTTCCATATCAATTGGAAAGGAAAATCGGCAACAGCATATTTGCTTCGGGATATTACAGAGAGAAAAGAATGGGAGTCTTCCATTGAGTATGCGGCCAACTCTGATGTGTTGACCAAACTTTACAACAGGCGTTATTGCATTAATACTATATCTAAGTACATAGAAGAGCAAGAGGAATTCCTCGTTTGTTTCATAGATTTGGATAAGCTAAAAGAGGTCAATGATACTTTCGGCCATTGCCTCGGCGATGAATATATTGTGATAGCGGCAGATATTCTGATGGAGAATGCGGGAAGAGATGATATCATATGTCGTATCGGCGGCGATGAATTCATTATCATTATGCGAGGATATTCAGAAGAACAAGTAAGGATGCGAATGGAGCAAATCAGAAAACAGCTCTTTCAGTTAAGCAAAGAAGGGAAAGTAAAATATTTGATGAATTTAAGTTATGGAATTGCCAGATACAATAAAAACAATATGCATAATGCAGAAGAGATTATGCATGAAGCAGATAAGAATATGTACCTGTTCAAACGCGAAAATAGGAGAGACACAAAATAATGCAAAAATGGATGCACAGAATAAAAGAGAAAGAAATGATAACATTCACTATTTTTTCTCTGATTTTTTTACTGATAATCGCGCTATCTACAGGAACCTTTGCCGAAATCGCAAGTGGCATGCGGCTTATCGTCGTCTCAAGAGATGCCTTAATTACCGATTACTTCGAGCTGGCAGGATTCAGTGCAGCATTTTTTAATGCAACAATCGTATTTGGTATGGGAATTTTGCTTGTAGTTAAGCAGAAAATACCTTTTACAGGTCTAACAATAGCAGCTTTATTCATTAATGCAGGATATGCCCTTTGGGGGAAGAACCCGGTGAACACACTGCCTATTTTATTAGGGACAATCCTTTATGCCCGATTTCATAAGGTAAGGGTGAAGCGTTATATTTATACAGCACTGTTTGGAACTTGTCTTGCGCCGCTTATTACGGAACTCGTCTATATTTTTCCTTATCCGAAAACGGTGAACTTTTTTATTGCTATAGCAGTCGGTATTTTCGTAGGATTTGTGCTTCCGCCGCTATCCATGCATACGGCGTCCATGCATATGGGATATAATTTATTTAATGTAGGATTTTCCGGGGGGATATTGGCTTTCGCTATTGTATCCGTATTAAGGGCATTCGGTATGGAAAGTGATTCTGTGCTCATCTGGAGCAGGGAATATCAGTGGACAATTGCAATAGGGCTTTATGTTTATTTTTTAATCACGATTATGTTCGGCTTTCTGGTAGAAGGAGGAAGAATTAAGGGATTAAAGAAAATCTTGAGTCACCCGGGCCGGGCAGTCACTGATTTTGTTGTTATGGAAGGACCCGGAGTAACGCTTATGAATATGGGAATAATAGGAATGGTATGCGTGACCTATATTCTGTTTGTAGGCGGTGAATTCTCGGGACCGGTCGTGGGTTCTATTTGGTCAGCATTTGGTTTCGCGGCCTTCGGAGTCCATATCAAAAATTATCTTCCGCCGCTATTTGGCGTTTATTTATCTACATTTACCACTGTATTTGTTCCGGATACTCCGGGGATTCAATTGGCGGCTATTTTTGCGGTAGGTCTTGCTCCGATTGCGGGGCAGTTCGGCGCATTTGTGGGCGTTTTGGCAGGATTTCTTCATGCAGCTATCGCCATGTGTACTTCGGACTTATACGGAGGGCTTAACTTATATAATAACGGATTCAGCTCCGGCTGGGTGGCGGTCGTCCTTGTGCCGGTGGTTGAGGGCTTTATAAGCAGAAGAGGAGGGGCAAGTGAATCACGAAGAAAGAAAAGTAGCTAAAATCGTAGAAGAGCTGACGATTTATTTTTTCTCTGTAGGAGCAAGCCAAATTTATTCAAGTATTGAACGGGAAGAGGGGAATGCTACGATTACGGTGAAAGCGAATTATGATATTCGATACCGTGAAGAACTGGAAAATCTGGATATTTATTTAAATGGCCCTAAGAATGATGGCATGGAAGATGTCTATTGGGAGCTGGCAGGTTCCGGGAATCTGGGAGAGACAAGCGAACTTCTTTTGGTGGGTATGATGGTGGATGAGGCGGAAATACGCATCGGGGAGGACTTTGTCGAGGTAAGGATGGAGAAAGAAGCATTCAGATAATGTTACTATTCATAGCTTCGCCATGAACAGTAACAGAATTGCACACAAAATGCAAAAGAATGCATTTTGGCACATGCAGCACTCGCAAAATTGTATAGAGATACAATTTTGGCATCGCGTTTGCCGAAGTGTAAATAGAACCAGATGTAACTATTTTTAAGGTTTCTTACATATATATAAATGATAATAAAAATAAGAGGCAGATAATTGAGCTTAAAAATTGGAAAGAAGGAGTGCGCGGCGGCAGGAATTTTTGTAGCAGCAGCGCTTCTATTTTTATATGTAAGAGACAGAAATGGGATAGAATCGGTCTTGGAAGTAGCAGGGTATGAGACGATCCAGGAGGATGCGGAGAAGGAAGGACGGGGGAAGATTGCATTGACCTTTGACGATGGTCCCCACCCTTATTATACGGAGCAAATATTGGATGGGCTGAAAAAAAGGGGAATCAGGGCCACCTTTTTTGTGACCGGTATGAATGTGGAGAAGCACCCGGAGATTATAGAGAGGATGCATGAAGAAGGGCATCTCATAGGAAATCATACATTTTATCATACTCAGCTTAGTAAGAAGAACCGGGAGAAGTTCAAGGAGGAACTGATACGTACCAGCGAGGTAATCAGCGAGATTACGGGCGAGGACGTCATTTATGTACGCCCTCCTTATGGGAGCTGGGATAAGAGCTTCGAAACGGAGCTCAATATGTTTCCGGTCCTGTGGACAATCGATCCGCTGGATTGGTGTTCCACTAACGTGGCCTGCATTACCGATAATGTAGTGAAGAAAGTGGATGAGAATGATATTATACTGATGCATGATTATTATGCGACCTCTGTTACCGCCGCCTTGAGGGTAGTGGATGAACTGACCGAGGAAGGATATCAGTTTGTGACGGTGGAAGAGATACTGTTCGATTAATAAAGTTCTAAGATATATGTAAAGGATTTTGGGCTATTTTTTAATGACCAAACCTATAACTTACACATTTATTATATTTTGGTTCCGAAAATAACGGAGACACTCTCATATATTGCTTCAGCAAGGCACGTATGTCCCTCTTCATCCATGTGAAGTTTATCAATGCTGCTTGCCTGAGATACCTTTGAAGCATCCAAAAAGAAACACCCTAGATTGTCAGCGATCGTCCTATACAATGGAGCTAGAGCTTGTGATTTTCTGACTGACAGTTCATCAAATATGGATAATGGATTATCGGCAACTCCTTCACCTATATGAATCGGTGAAACTAGCAAGATATCCGGTTTGGAATATTTGACTCCATAATCAAACTGCTGCACTGTTTTGCACAGATGCTCAATTCCTTTTGCGATTGCCGCCGGTGATACATTAATATAACTCTTACAGTCGTTTGTTCCCAGTGAAAGAACTATCAGACTCAGGGGACTATGGGTATGAAGGCTGATGGGGAGCGCCCGGATTCCGGAGCGATACGGCTCTGTAGGATCATCCCAGACCGTTGTGCGTCCTCCCATTCCCTCTTCGATTACATAAAAGTCATCATCTAAAAGCGATTGAAGCTGTCCCGGCCAACGTATCTCGCGAGGATAGCGTCCACCTCCGGGAATTGAACCGAAAGTATTAGAATCACCAAAACATAATATTTGTCTCATAATTACCTCCATATTTCGTTATATACTCTTGGAATCTTAAGCCCTTATTTCATAAGAGTCTTCGATTCCTATATTTAAAAATCATCCACCTTTTTCAAAAAGCTACATAAGTTAAAAAAGTTATGACAAAGCCAGTTAAATATATATTTTTTGACTGGAGGTGATTTTTAAAGTTACCTCTAAAATTGTCTGAATGCTTGACTTTTAAGGAAGTATTCAGACTTATCTTAAATTTATTCTATAGATTACAATAATTGCAGGCGTTGTTGAAACAAATATCCTCTACCATCTTTCCCAGAAAATTCATATCTGCAGGATATGCCCCGCTTTCCACGATGTTACCGATCTCGCTGCAGAGTATTCTGCGGAAATATTCGTGTCTGGGGAAGGAAAGGAAGCTTCTGGAGTCGGTAAGCATTCCGATAAAACGGGACAGCAAGCCGAGAGAGCTTAGACAGCGTAGTTGTGTGCGCATTCCTTCTTCTGAGTCGTTGAACCACCAGGCAGGGCCGAATTGTATCTTGCCGGGAATGCTTCCGTCCTGAAAGCTTCCTGCGAGAATGGCGAGAGTGGCATTATCCTTAGGATTTAAATTATATAGGATAGTTTTTGGGAGTCTGCCGTTTCGGTCTAACGAGTCGAGAAAGGAGGCAAGGGGAATCGCAACTGCGGCATCCTGTGTTGAATCACATCCGGCGTTATTCCCTATACCGGCAAGTATTCTTGATGATGTATCCCTCAGCGGTCCTATATGAAGCTGCATAATCCAGCCCCGTGTATGATATTCCTCGGCAAGTGCTTTCTGCAGGCTACCCTGAAAAAGGCCTATATCATCAGGCGTCAGATGAATGCCAGACAGAGCCTTTTGATAGATCGCGTCCGATTGGGAATCGGTGGAATCCCGATAGAGCATTTGATCTAATCCGTGGTCTGCAATTCGACATCCTGCATCATGAAAATATTGTATACGGCATTTTAACGCTTCAACGAGATCGCCAAAATGTATTAAGGGGAAACCGACGGAGGTTTCCAACGCTTTTATAAAGCTTAAAAATCCGGGTTTTTGAATGTGGATTGCCGCATCCGGGCGGAATCCGGGAAGGACCTTTACGGAAAATCCTTCCCTTTTTAATTGTTTATGATAGTATAGATCATCACAAGGATCATCGGTTGTCACAAGGGCATGCACCCCGCTTTTTTCAATCAGGCGGCGAACACAAAAGTCTTCCGAGCGAAGCATTTCATTGCACTTGTTATAAATAGATTCCGCATTTTGTTCATTTAGCGCTTCTTCAATATGGAAATATCTTTGTAACTCTAAATGCGTCCAATGGTATAGAGGATTACCCAAAAGATAAGGTACCGTCTCCGCCCATTTTTTGAATTTATCGAAGTCCGCAGCTTCCCCTGTTATATAATCTTCTCCTATACCATTCCAGCGCATAGCACGCCATTTATAATGATCGAATCCCAACCATGCAAAAGTGATACTGTCCATGCATTCGTTCTCATATATCTCCTTCGCAGAAAGATGATTATGATAATCCAATATAGGCATCTTTTCGGCATGCTGATGATACAACATGCGAGCGGTAGGAGTATCCAGCAGAAAGTCTTCATCCATAAAAGCCTTCATCTTCAATCCCTCTCTTTCATGACCTTCGGTTATATATATTTTTCTAAAGTTGCCTTCACAGCGCCCGGGGCAGAGGAAAGTTCTCTGTAATAACCGATAACTTTTTCCGCAAGACCGGCTTCATACAGATTCACACCGAAAATGGCAGATTTTGCAAGGATAGGCTTAAGGGTATCGGCTGCCTGTTCCGTATTGCCAAGAGACAGAGTGCTTACAATGGGAAGAAGGGTATCCAACATGGGGTCAGGACTTAAGGTAAAGGAATTGCCGTTGTCATCCACCGCCATCAAGTAGCGGAGCCAACCCGCGAATACGAGGGGAATCATACGTAAATTTTCTACTTTCAAAGTATCGGAAGCCATATAAGCCTTTATTGTTTCTCCATAACGTATTGCTAACTTCTGGGAAGTATCCGTTGCGATTCGCTGCGGTGTGTCGGGCATAAAAGGATTGGGGATACGTACATTGAGAACCTCATCAATAAAAGCCTTTGGTTGGATGATTCCCGGATCGACAACAACCGGAAGTCCTTCCTGATAGCCGATGGTCTCCACCAGTTTCTTCAGAAGAGGATTTTTCATTTCCTCAGAAATAAGCTCGTAACCCATAAGACATCCGAAAATAGCCAGAGCAGTATGGAGAGGATTTAAGCAAGTGCAGACCTTCATTTTTTCTATTTTGTCCACCGTTTCCCGAGAGGTGTAAATAATTCCTGCCTGATCTAAAGGGAGCCTGCTACCTGGAAAATGATCCTCTATTACTAGGTATTCACATTCCTCAGCGTTGACAAAGGGGGCAACATAGGTTTTCTTTTCGGTAATTACAGGTGCAAGTTCTTCGATATTATCTTGTATAAGAAGTGCTTCAATCTTGGCATCAGGCCGTGGAGTAATCTTATCGATCATACTCCAGGGAAAGGAGATTTTAGAGGGATCGCATAAGTATTCCCCCAAACCTTCCTCAGCTAACCCTTTCTTTATCCAATTTTCAGCGAAGGCGGTAACGGCAGCTTTTAGCTTATCGCCATTGTGAGAGCAGTTGTCCATGCTGACAAGGGCAAGTGGAAGACGGCCATTCAGATAGCGTTCGTAGATGAGTGCGGATACCTTTCCAATGTAACTCTTCGGAGCGGCAGGACCGGCGATGAAATCCGCTTCTACGTCGGCAAGGAGCTGTCCTTGCCCGTCAACTAGACTATAGCCTTTTTCGGTAATGGTAAAGCTTGCCATGGACAGTGTAGGACTGCAAAAGATTGCTTTCATTCTGTCATATGCGGGAATATTGGCACTGTCAAGGATTAAGGATTCCACAATGCTGCCGACGACGGTTTTTTCTATACTGCCATCAGCCTTTAAGGTTACTAAGATACTGTAATCGTCATGAGGATGGTTCATTTTCGCAATAATTTCATAATCATAGCCCTCGGCAACGATAAGACCGGTATTCATAATGCCCTTATTCAAAAGAGTCTGCAGGATGTTGGCCTGAAATGCGCGAAAGATATTGCCTGCACCAAAATGAATCCAAGCAGGGCTTTCTTTTGTTTCTGCGGCGACGCTGTCACGGTCGAATTCGGGTATTGAGTACCCCGCATTTTCCCATTCCGTCCTATTTTTAAGCCCTAAGCTATTTAATTTCATTTCCCTTTTTCTCCTTTCACGATAGCTTCCCATAGCCCGTTCAAATAGGTGGCGCCGAGAGCGCGATCATATAATCCATAGCCCGGCATTGCGACCTCTCCCCATATCATACGTCCGTGGTCGGGGCGGATCGGACCGGAAAAGCCGATATCGTATAAAGCTTTCATAATCTCATACATATCGAAGCTGCCATCGGAAGAAAGGTGGGCGGCTTCTTCAAAATCGCCCGGATAATTGTGCTGCAGATTACGTACATGGGCAAAATGAACCCTGCCTTTCAGCGATCTTATCATTTCCGGCAGATTATTATCGGGATTGGTGCCATAGGAGCCGGCGCAGAAAGTTACACCGTTATGCGGATTATCAACCATTTTCATCATACGATGAATATTAGGCAGACTAATGATAATGCGAGGAAGACCGAAGACGCTCCAAGCGGGATCGTCGGGATGAATCGCCATATTGATGTCATATTTGTCGCAGACTGGCATAATGGCATCCAGGAAATATTTTAAATTAGAAAACAGCTTTTCGTCATCTACACCGCTATACATTTCGAACAGCTCTTTTACCCTTCCCATACGTTCCGGCTCCCAGCCCGGAAGTATGAAACCGTTGGAATCGGAGGAGATGGAATCGAACATTTTTATCGGATCGATACTGTCTACCGCTTTCTGATTATAGGCCAGAACAGTGGAACCATCGGGGCGCACTCGTGCAAGCTCTGTACGTGTCCAATCGAAGACAGGCATGAAGTTGTAGCATACAAGATGAATGTCCTCCTGCCCCAAATGTTCCAAAGTTTTTATATAGTTATCGATGTATTTATCTCTATCCGGTGAGCCTATTTTGATGGAATCATGGATATTGACACTTTCGATTCCGGATATATTCAGACCGGAAGCATTCACCTCATTCTTGATTGCGCGGATATCCTCAAGGCTCCATATGTCGCCCGGTGCGGTTTCATATAATGTTGTAATGACTCCGGTTACCCCCGGAATCTGGCGAATTTGCTGTAAAGTTACGGTATCAGATTTGCTGCCGTACCAGCGAAGTGTCATTTCCATATTCAATTCCTCCTGATCACTATTGTTTATTGGTTCTTCGTAACGGTGATGGTACTGAACTGTTACGGTTCTTCAATAGTAACACAGGAGGAAAGATGTTAGAATTGCAGAGGTTGTTTAAAACATTGCAAAAGTTGTTGTTTCACAGGTCAGAAGTTATGAGAAGTTGGGGAAAGTGAAGACATGTCTTTAAATTCCCGCGGTGACATACCGAATTCTTTCTTGAAAGCCCGGAAAAAGGTGGTATAGTCACGGAAGCCGTAGCTGCGGCTGGCTTCCTGAATCGTTATTCCCGAAAGCAGGGCATTCTTGCTGCCATGCAGGCGCTTTTTCAAGATATACTGGTGGGTGGACAACCCGATAGATTCTTTGAAAAGGTGGGAAATGTAATACTTGCTTACGTGGAAACGGGCAGCGAGGGCATCCAATGTCAAATCTTCTTCCAGATGAGTTCCTATATAATCGCATATATTGGAAAACAGGGTAGACTGGTCGTTGAACATCGGGGAGTGAGTGAGGTTATAAATTGTCCTGTTTAAGCTGAGGAGGAAAGAGCTGATCAGGCAACTCATAATATGTTGATGAAAAATGTCAGTGCCGTGAGACTCCTCTAAGATGGCGATCAATTTGCTGAACAGTAGTTGTGCAGAGCCAAAGTCAGGAGCATAATGATACTGATTTTTAGCCGCGGACTCGCTAAAACAACGAAGGATATCGCCATAGGACTGTTCCAGTTTCTTCATATAGGCAGGGGATATCCATAAGACAATGCGCCGGTAAGGGAGATCATTGTCTCTAAAAGTAGGTTTATGGTTGGTAGCAGGAGGAATTAGGCAGATATTCCCGTAGGCAAGGGGATATTTTTCTCCATTTAGGTTAATATCTACGTTCCCTCCCAGAAAGAAATAGATTTCATAGAAATCATGCCGGTGCGTATCTACGGGGGAGAGGACTTTATCTTCATAGAAAAAGATTTCATAGTCTTTGGTCTGCATGTATTGCCTTGTATTAAAAGGTGTTCGATAGTGTTTGGACATAGCGGCTCCTTAAAAACAGTTGTAATTAAATCTTTTTGATTATACCATATATCCGGTGATTAAAAATCATCGGATATATGGATGCCTCCGGCGGATGCACACTCGCACGAAGTGGTATTTTGTCGCAAAGCGACCGTGCTCGGTGCAGACGGCGATTTAATCGCCGTCTATATATAAAAACAGTTAAGCCTTGTAGCTCAAGAAGTTACAAGGCTTTTTCTGGTTTGTCTAACATAGGCGTAACCTTATCTTATTCCCCCGATATCTTTTGCAGCATGCGCCACAGTGTGGAGCGGCTGATTCCCAGACGGTTGGCAGCGGCAGTCTGATGTCCGTTTTCTTCTGCCATCACTCTCTGAATAATTTCCAGGTTAATTTCTTCTAATGTTTTCGTAAGATCAAAGGGACATTCTCTTGTTACGGAAAGCAATTGAGGTCTCTCTCTTCGCAGTACGCTCGCAACGGTTTCTGTCTTTATATAAGGAGTGGTAGTTACAGTTACGAGTTCATTTAAGATGCGTTTAAACTGATTATAATTGTCGGGCCAATCATAGTTTTGCAGCAGTTCGAGACCTTTTGTTTCCACGCCGATAATTTCCTTGGCTAGCTGAACGTTCAAGGTGCTGATATATATGCTTACGAGATTAGGAATTTCATATAAGTGGTTCCTAAGAGGTGGTATGTGCATCGTTAAGCAGGAATAATGGTTGATGATATGGCGGCATCGTGGGGTTATGTTGCCATCCTCTCCGTAAGAGAAGGTGAAAATCATCCGATTTCTCTTATATAGGTTTAAGTCTCTTATGATAGAGAATAATTCATTAAATTGATCCTCGGATAAGATTTCCATGGAGCGGATATAGATGGTCGTATTCGTATCGCTAAGGGGAGAGTTGTTGTGTTCCGTGAGAAAAGTCCATGCCTTAGTAGTGATCCGTGCACAATCGATAATTGCCAGAGGGCTATTTGAAAGAGGACTTTTTGCGTATATGAGTCTGGCCATCTGGTCTTTGCCGGTTCCTCCCTCTCCGAGAATCATAATGGGCTGCGAAGCGTTCGCATATTCATCGATTGACATTTCCAAGCTGTGAGAAGAATGAGCAATACCGTAAAAACTATTGAAAAATTTATCAAAAGCTTCATCCTTGTCGATATAGCGAATTCCGTTCTTTGTGAGAGCAAGAGGAACTTTTCGCGGATTGATGTAGTAAACATAGTGATTTTTACCGCCCAACCTTTTGCATAAACCGCTGACGGCCAGAATTAATCCGTTATCCTCCTGATGGTATTTTTTGATGACATCAGGGATGAGTTCCGGAATTCTCCGCTTCATTTCCTCTATAACAGCCTTGCTGAAGGAATAGTTTTTAGAAAAATAGATAATTTCTTTGTTGTCATTGAATACGAAAATATAGGCTGGATTCTCTTCCAGAATCAATTTATAAAAATCGGTCCAAAGGGTATACTGCTTGTAATCAGATACGGTCTGTACTGCGCGGTTAAATGCATCCTGAATACTTTCGCTGCCGGATGTAATAAGAATAGAGGTCAGACCGAACCGCTGAGAAAGGGAATTGGTGATCATATCACAAAGTACCATTTGATACCCTTCCTGAGCCAGGCCGGATAGAACCTCAATCCCTTCCTGTTCATTGTGAATAGTAAAGATATCTATATCATATTGAAGGAGGCTGGAAATATAAGTGGCTTCTTGCGTAATGGAGGGGAAACCAACTAATGCATACTTATTCGTATAATTTTCGGCGAGTTTAATTGCCCGTAAGATATCATATACCGAAATGGCTACTTCGATAACAGGAAGGTCAGATTTTTGACGTATGAGTTCGGCGGTACCACCTCGGGAAATGATAACATCAAAATCTTCCTCGGCATATTTCTGAGCCAGAGAGGAGCCTGCCTCCAGGTCACCGACAACGACCATAAGATCGATATCACTTCTTTGAAGCGCAATTTGGTTCATAAGAACTTGCATACCTTCATAGGGAGCGATTCCTAAAATTTTTGTCTTTGTGTTCATAAAATTCCCTTTCTATAAGTGTTTCAATTTAAGATATATTGTACATTAAAAAATGAAATGTATCAATATAAAACGATAATGTTTCAAATTAAAACAAATATTGATTAAAAATATACCAATAAAGTATTGAAAAGAGAAAAATGATTTGATACTATTAAACAAAACAAGGGAATGTTTAAATAATAGATAGAAAAACGTTCTAAAATGAAACGAATCCTCGGAGGGGAATGATATGGTCAAGCTATTGCTTATCGCAGATGATTTTACCGGTGCGTTAGATACCGGTGTACAATTCGCAGGCCAAGGGGCCCATACAAAGATTGTTATGGGGAAAGACGCTGAATATTTACAACTGGAACGAGAGGATGCGGATGTAATAGTTATCGATGCGGAGACAAGGCATCTTCCGCCCGATGAGGCTTATCGAAGGGTTGCGAAGTTAGCTGCCAAGGCACGGAATGAAAAAGTACCTTATATTTTCAAAAAGACGGATTCTGCACTTCGGGGAAATATAGGTATGGAGTTAGCAGCTCTTTTGGAAGTCAGCGGAGAAAAGTTCCTGCCCTTTATCCCGGCATTGCCGGCGATGAACCGTGTTACACGAAAAGGGATACATTATATAGATGGAGTTCCGATTGCTGAAACGGTATTCGGAAAAGACCCATTTGAACCGGTTACCTCTTCTCATATTCAGGATTTGTTCCGGGATACGAAGGTATGCGTAACAATAATAGAAAAGGGAATGAAGTATAAGACTGACACTGAGGAGCCGACGATTGGTATTTTCGATGCGGACATGGCAGAGGATATGGAACGCATTGTGGAAGAGCTGAAGAACAACGGTAAGTTGGCAATTATTGCAGGCTGTGCAGGAGTAGCTTCGGTGCTGCCCGGAATGCTGGGTTTGACAAAAGAGAAAAGGGAACGGCCTCTTATAAAGAAACCTCTTTTAGTAGTGTCAGGAAGTCTGAACCCTATATCTCAAAGACAGATTGAATATGGCGAAAAATGCGGTTTTCCCCGCTATATTATAGATAAGAAGCAACTGGCTGTGGAAGGATATTTCGATACGAAGGAGGGGAAAGAGTGGATTACATCTATAAAGGAAGAACTTTGCAAGTTCCCCCTGGTCATGATTGATACCGGAACATCGGGAGACAAGCAACTGGAAGATGAAAGTGTGAGATTGAAAATAGCAGACATATTCGGAATGACGGTGAAGGAATTGGTAAATGTTGATGCCTGTGATACCGTTCTGGTGACCGGCGGGGATACATTGCTCGGCCTTGTAGAACAGATGGAGTGTAAAGAAATCAATCTGGTAGGAGAAATAAAGCCCGGTACAGTTCTGTCCTCTATGAAAATGAACCAAAAGGATATTTGGGTACTTTCGAAATCAGGGGGCTTTGGCGATGAGAAATTGTTGGTAGAAGTAGCCGGGGAGATGATTTAGCGTAACTATGAAGTTGCTGAACAGTTACGATTTGGCATAGGGAAACGAGAGGAGTAAAGAATATGTTAGAGGATTATAAATTAAAGATGCCGGGAGTGGTACATGGCGGGGAACATGCTCTGGAGAAAATAATCGAAATAATAACAGATAAATACAAAAAGCCTGCGGTGTTTACGGATAAGGGCATCGAGGCTGCGGGTATATTGGAAGAGCCTTTTCGCTTAATAAAAGAAAGCGGTGCGGAGATGTATCTGATCGATGAGATTCCTCCGGAACCTACGTATGAACAGGCGCAGAAGGTGGTCGATTCCTTTAAGGAAAGCGGAGCTGATTTCATTATTGCGATTGGGGGAGGCAGCGTTATGGATATCGGGAAATTATCCTCCATTGCAGCGACTGACGATTATAGGGTTAAGGATTTACTGGATAATCCCCTGTTAGGAAAAAAGACAGTAAAAACACTTATGATTCCAACAACGGCAGGGACGGGAGCGGAGGCTACCCCGAATGCGATTGTAGCCGTTCCCGAGAAGGAATTGAAGGTGGGAATTGTAAATGAAGAAATGGTACCGGATTATGTGATTTTGGATGGACGTATGACGGCCAGGCTGCCGAAGAAGATTGCGGCAGCGACAGGGATTGACGCTCTGGCTCATGCGATTGAATGTTATACCTCTAATAAGGCGAATCCTTTCAGTAATATATTTGCGATGGAAGCACTGCGGCTTATCTTCTCTAATATCGAAAAGGCTTGTGAGGATAGCAGCGCTGTCAAAGAAAAGAGCAATATGCTGTTAGCAGCTTTTTATGCAGGAGTAGCAATTACCGCATCAGGGACAACGGCAGTACATGCGCTTTCGTATCCTCTTGGAGGAAAATACCATATTCCTCACGGAGTTTCTAACGCGATGATGCTTCTTCCGGTCATGGAGTTCAATAAAGAAGCGTGTATAGACGAGTTGGTTGAAATATACGATGTGGTAGAGGGGAAAGAAAAAGAGAGTAAAGAAGAAAAAGCGGCTTGGGTCATTGATCGAATAGGTGAAATGATAAAGAGATTGGAAATACCGGATAGCTTAAATGCCTACGGCATAGGTCATGAGGATCTGGAGGAACTTACGAAAGCCGGTATGGAGGTACAGCGCCTTCTTGTAAATAATAAGAGAGCTGTAACAGCACAGGATGCCAGAGAGCTATATCTGAAAATTATGTGAAGTAATTATTTGACAGGTCTGCGCATTTGCTGCGCTGACCGTAAGTATACGTTAAAAGATAAGTGAAAATCCCATCACCGAAGGTGATTTTAATGGATTTTCACATGTAACTGTGAAGGTACTGAACTGTTATGTAAAGGAGTTATGAAATGTCTGAATGGAAAACATTGATAAAGGGAATTGTTCCTCCGCTTATCACGCCGATGAACGAAGATGAAAGTATAAATGAAACAGAACTTCGTAATCAGGTAAAAAGACTTTTAAAGGCCGGAGTGCATGGAATATTTCCGCTGGGAACCAATGGAGAAGGGTATATCTTAACCGAAAGCGAAAAAGAACTCGTATTATCGGTGGTAATGGATGAAGTGAAAGGACAAGTTCCCATCTATGCAGGGACGGGATGTATCAGTACGAAGGAAACAATAAGGCTGTCACAAACTGCGCAGGCAATTGGTGTGGATATACTTTCCATAGTAGCGCCATCCTTCGCACAAGCTTCACAGGAAGAGTTGGCAGAACATTATGAAACGATTGCCAAAGCGGTGAAAATACCGATTGTGCTATATAACATTCCGGCAAGAACCGGGAATGTGATTGCGCCGGCGACGGTAGAGGCGTTATCGCATATTGATAACATTGCGGGAGCAAAGGATAGCAGCGGTAATTTTGACAACATGCTTCAATATATAGAACGAACGAAGGATAGGGATTTTGCAGTGCTTTCGGGAAATGATTCTTTGATTTTATGGAACCTTCTGGCAGGAGGGACCGGAGGAATTGCAGGATGTGCCAACGTGTTTCCTGAGAATATGGTGAATGTATATGAGTGCTTCATCAAAGGAGACTTGGAAAAGGCAAAAGAATATCAGGATAATATCCGTTCATTCAGAAATTGTTTCCGATATGGCAATCCTAATACTATCGTTAAGATGGCGGTAGAAATGCTTGGATATCCGGTAGGAAAATGCAGAAAGCCATTTTACCGTATATCGGAGGAAGGCGTTCATGCCATTCGCAAGGTACTCGAGGAAAACACGGCAAAAAACATTTGCTAAAGCACACAGATGGGAGCCAAATATGAAACCTATCATTGGTATAACAATGGGAGATCCGGCGAGTATCGGACCGGAGATAACGGTGAAGGCGTTATGCAGACCGGAGATATACGAGAAGTGCCGCCCCCTTATTATTGGAGACGCTCTGGTAATGGAAAGGGCGCTGCATAAGCTGAATTATAAGGATATAACAGTGCATCAAGTAACGAATCCTCAGGAAGGGCTATACCGACATGGAATAATCGATGTATTGGATATGGGGTTGGTGGATATCGACTGGTTAGAGGTTGGGAAAGTATCAGAAATGGCTGGAGCCGCGGCGTTCGGATATGTGAAAAAGGTAATTGAGCTGGCAATGGAGGGGGAAGTAGATGCCACGGTTACCAATGCTCTGAACAAGGAGTCGATCAATCTGGCAGGTTATCACTTTTCGGGGCATACAGAGATTTATGCGGAATATACAGGAACGAAGAAGTATACGATGATGCTCGCCCATCACAATCTAAGAGTAGTACATGTGTCAACCCACGTATCTCTTAGAGAGGCTTGTGACCGGGTGAAGAAAGAACGTGTACTGGAGGTGATTCGCATTGCGGATGAAGCCTGTAGGAGCATGGGAATAAATAAGCCCAAAATAGCGGTGGCCGGACTGAATCCCCATTGTGGAGAGGGTGGTCTTTTCGGAAGGGAAGAGATAGAAGAAATTACACCTGCTATAGAGATAGCTAAGGCGGAAGGAATCTGTGTGGATGGGCCGGTTCCCCCTGATACTGTGTTCTCCAAGGCAAAAGGCGGATGGTATGACATAGTAGTTGCCATGTATCATGATCAGGGACACATTCCATTAAAAATGGCAGGCTTCGTTTATAACGAAGAAGCACAGAAATGGGATGCGGTAGAAGGGGTTAATATTACCCTTGGACTTCCTATTATACGAACATCCGTAGACCACGGTACGGCATTCGACCAAGCGGGCAAAGGAAGTGCGAATGAACTAAGTCTTATAAATGCGATAGAGTATGCAATCGGTTTTGCGCTAAATTCCAATGAGCAGAACCGAATAGTATAAATTAAAAAAACGGAGGTAAAGTTATGAAAGGTATTAAAAAAGCAACGGCTGTATTGTTGGGAATCACAATGCTGGGCACAGCTTTAGCGGGCTGTGGAAGTTCGGCGAATACGAACGAAGGAGCCGGACAGGAACCTGTGAAGAATGCGCAAAATACCGCACAAGCGGATACAGAAAACACAGGTGCGGAAGGAACAAGAAGTTATACAATGTTTATGCGCTCCACTTATATCGGCTGGATCGAAGAATTGAAGTGGTATGCAGAAGCGGAAAAAAGAACCGGGATAAGCGTGGAATACGTAGTAGGTCCCGAAGAGTTCGATGATGTTTATGCTGAAGTGGATCAGAGATTGATCAGCAAGACATTACCTGATGCAACAATGTGTAAATTAGCACAGTCTAACGTGTATGGTGCGCAGGGAGCATTCTTAAATATGGCTCCGTTAATTAAAGAACATGCGCCTAACTTACAGGCTTATCTGGAAGCGAACCCGGATTATACTAATCTGGTAACGACGGAAGATGGCAGTATTTATGGATTGCCTAAGGAGACTCCTGTTTTAGCAGACTTCCTTTTCGGAAGAGAGGATCATTTGGCAGAAGTAGGAATTGCACCTGCAGATATTGTAACAGTAGATGACTTTACAGAAACCTTACGCGCCTTAAAAGATCATTATGGTAAAGACAATCCGAATTACTATCCGCTGTCAGGCCGTGACTCTTATGTACGTTTTCAGGCATGGTTCGGTTGTGAAAATAATATCTCGGCAGAAGAATCCAACGGTATTTATTTAAATCATGCGAAAGACCAGGGCTTCGATATTATGGCGGACGAAGCGTATACGATGATTGAAACGATGAAAACCTGGTATGATGAAGGCCTGATCAATCCGGAATGGATTGCCGGAGCGTTCGGTGAGGGAGATTGGGAAGCGGCTATGATAAACGGAGATGCAACATTTTCTTTCGATTATTATACACGTCCTCAATGGTTTATGGATAACGGAGGACCGGAGGCTGATCCGAATTATTCCATCGTTGTTCTCGATTATCTGAAGGATAAAGACGGAAATACGATGAAGATACAGACAGACCTTCCGTACAATGAGAAGCTTGCAACATCGATTAATGCGAATGTAAGTGAAGAAACAGCAATTACTATTTTACAGTTCATCGATTATTTCTACAGTGAAGAAGGACAAGTTCTATCGAACTGGGGAATAGAAGGCGAGAGCTTCGAGACAGTAGATGGAAAGAAACAGTTTATTGTTGACTATTCTGCAGAAGAAGCGACTCCGGAAGGGGAACCCAGATGGTCATTCTTAAGCGATCGAATGACAGTAGTAAAACCGATTGACAGTACAGCATTCTATTCATGGAATGGTCCGCTGGTAGTGGAAGCTGCAAACCGCCTGCTTACGGATGATAATCTGCATCCTGCATATAACATCATTTACACAGATGATCAAATGGCGGAGATAACGAACCTTGTGTCTTCCGTATATGATGCGGAAATTGCAGGTATTACACAGTTCATCAACGGAACGAGACCTTTGGATCAGTGGTCTGATTTCCAGCAGGAAATGAATGACTTAGGATTATCCAGAATAGAAGAAATTCAGTTAGAAGCATTCCGTAGCACTTACGGAGAATAGAGTTACTGTTCACACCTATGGTGTTCACAGCAACAATATCACACAAATTGCATAAAGAACATGCAATTTGGCGCCCGAAGCACTCGCAAAATCACATAGAAAGCGATTTTGACTTCGCGGAATAGTGGCTGTGAATAGTAACAGCATTATAAGCCCGGAATATGCACGTGAAGTGCATATTCCGGCATAAAGGAGTATACCTGTGAAGACGAAAAGAAAAAATGTGGAGAGCCTTCCTGTGAGGTTCGCAAAAGATATTAAGAAAAATTATGTACTTTACCTATTGCTGCTGCCCGGTGTGTTAAGTTTGATTTTATTCAAATTAGGCCCCGTAGGAGGTATGGTAATTGCGTTTCAGAATTTTAGCGCATTTCAAGGCATAATGGGAAGCAAATGGGTAGGGGTTGAAAATTTTGCACGGATTTTTCAGGATGCTTATATGCTGAAATTAATAAAGAACACAGTGATTCTTGCTGTGCTGTCCATCGTGGTGGTGTTTCCCATTCCTATTATCTTTTCGCTGTTTTTAAATGAAGTGAGAGTAAAATTTGTGAGAAATTCGGTACAGTCCTTGAGTTTTCTTCCGTACTTTATTTCATCGGCTGTTATGGTGAGTATTATGTACACCTTACTTTCTCCTTCTTATGGTTTAGTAAATATTGTGATAAAAGCCTTTGGGGGAGACTCGATTTATTTTATGTCAAAGCCTGAATGGTTCAGGCCGTTGTATATTTTTCTTCAAATTTGGCAGACATTTGGTTATTCAGCCGTTATTTATCTGGCGGCAATGACTTCCATCGATCCTGCCCTTTATGAGGCAGCGGAAGCGGATGGAGCGAACCGCTGGCAGAAGATGTTCCATATTACCTTGCCGTCAATTTCCACCTCGATAGTAACTATGCTGATTATTAGTATCGGTAATGTATTTACTGTCGATTTGGACCGAATCCTGCTTATGTACAACCAGAGTGTCTATGAGACGGCGGATGTTATACAGACTTATGTATATAGAATTGCATTTCAGTCAACGGGGTTCCCGGACTATAGTTATGGTACTGCAGTAAATCTTGTGAAGTCGGCAATTGCCTTTGCACTAGTTATCATTGCGAACAAATTGGCAAAGAAATATTCCGAAACCAGATTGTTCTAGGAAAGGATGTGGCATAAGTGCAAAGAATGAATAGGAATAAAAAGCAAATAAAATCCTTTGATATTATAAATAATACGATATTACTATTAGTGGCAGCCATGTGCGTATATCCATTTTTATACATTTTCTTTGTGGCCTGCAGCGACGGTACCTTTTTGGCCAGAGGACAGGTTACCTTCTTACCTAAGGGATTTAATCTGGAAGCTTTTAAATATATTATTACGAATAAAAAATTGAATGTTTTTACAGGGCTGAAAAACTCTTTTGTTTATACGCTCTTGGGAACACTTTGTTCCGTTGTGTTTACTTATTTTACAGCATACGCTCTTTCCAGACCGAGGGTGAAGGGAAGGAACTTTATTATGAGCCTGTTTGTTATAACATGGGTATTTGAAGCCGGCATTATCCCTCAATACATTATTTACAGCGGTTTAGGACTTGTGGATAACCCTCTGGTTATGATTATTCCCGGTGCTATTAATACTCAGTTTCTAATTATATGTAAGACTTTTCTGGAGGGATTGCCCGGAGAACTGGAGGAAGCGGCTTTTATGGATGGAGCGAATGATTTTAAGATATTGTCTCAAATATTTGTTCCTTTGTCTAAGCCGATTGTAGCGACTATCGCAATGTTCTATGCGGTATCCATATGGAATCAGTATTTGAATCCGCAGATTTATTTAAAATCAGAGAGTTTAAAAACGATTCAACAGGTGCTTAAGCAGGTGGTTATTACGGAAGGAACAGCCGGTACTACCTTTAAAAATACATTGCAAAACGGTGTCACTTTAAATCAGCAGAACTTAAAAGCTGCGGCTGTATTTGTAGCGTTAGTACCGATTGTATGCGTATATCCATTTGTACAAAAGTATTTCAAAAAGGGTATTTTGATAGGCGCAGTAAAAGGATAAGTAATACCACAAAATGCGTAGCAATACGTAGGTATCGTAGGATTAAAATATATCGATTCAAAACGGAGGAAAAGATGAGCAGAGAATATATAGAATTAAATATATTAGAGGAAAATGGAGCTTTATATCATAATAATTTACTAGATACAGTGGAAGCCTTAATTCCCAATCCATATGTGAGCTGTCATGCGGCCGACCTTCTGGAGCTTGAGAACGGGGATCTTCTTTGCTGTTGGTTTGCAGGATCGGACGAAGGTAATGCGGATATCAGTATTGTGTTATCCCGGTTGAATCATGGGGAAAGCAAGTGGACAGTACCGGTTAAAATATCGGATGATTCCAGCCGTTCGGAGCAGAATCCATCTTTATTTCTGACACCGGAAGGGGAAATATGGGTGATGTATACGGCGCAGACAGCACGTACGGCAGATATGAATCCTAATTTCAACTTACAATACACGGCGGAGATTCGTTGTAAGAAATCCGACGATAACGGATATACATGGAGGCCGACAGAAACTATGTTTTCCAGGGAAGGCTCCTTCTGCAGGCAGAAGATTCAAATATTATCCAACGGAAGATGGATCTTCGGCAATTGGATATGTTTTTCCGATGAGACACGTAACGGCAGCGATATTACGGTAGTTCAAATATCCGATGATAAGGGAAAAACTTGGAGAGAGGTAGAAATACCGGACAGCGCAGGACGCGTACATGCCAATATCATAGAAAAAGAAGCAGGAAAGCTGGTGGCTATTTTCCGCAGTCGGTTCGCGGATCATATTTATATCGCAATGTCGGAAGATTACGGTGATAGCTGGACAAGCCCTGTACGTACGGAACTTCCGAATAACAATTCCAGTATTTCCGCGATCAAACTGGAAAGTGGAGCGATCGCGCTCGTATATAATCCTGTAAAATATAATGATGAAGTAGGGAAGACAGTGTGGCCTTTTCAAAGATGCCCGGTTACTCTTGCTATATCGGAAGACGGCGGCGTGACATGGCCTTACCAAAGAATTATAGAGCATGGAGAAGGATTTACCGGTACATGGAATGATATTAACAATAGGCGTTATGAGTATCCGGTAATGATGCAGGGAAAAGACGGAACCATTCATGTGGCATATAGCTGGGGAACGAGAAGATGTGTGAAGTATGCGGCAGTTACAGAGGAATGGATTCGCGGTAAAGAAAAGTTGACCGGTGCGGAAGGCAATCCGGCATGGGTTTGCCAGAGATTTTAAGCATTCGCAAAACTGTGTAGAGATGCAATTTTGACATCGTGTTGGCTGGGCTGTGAATATTAATGATTAATACTTCGGTACTTGGTTCAGATAGGAGGAAAAGGTGGTTTTGGACAATAAGGTTATGTTAATAACATATGCGGACAGTCTGGGAAAAAATATTGAGGAACTGCAGCATGTTTTGGATACATGGTATCAGGATGCGGTGGGAGGCGTTCATATCCTTCCCTTCTTTCCCTCATCGGCAGACCGGGGATTTGCGCCTATGCGTTATGATAAAGTGGACGAAGCTTTCGGGGACTTTATAGACGTGTCCGAACTGGGAAAAAAATATTATTTGATGTTTGACTTTATGGTGAACCATATTTCCAAAAGCTCGGAATACTTTAAAGACTTTGAGGAAAAAAAGGAAGCATCGGAGTATAAAGACTTTTTTATCCGCTATAAGGACTTTTGGGAGAACGGAGAGCCTACGGAAGAACAGGTAGACCTTATTTATAAGAGGAAGCCGAGAGCGCCGTATATCGATGTATACTTCGCCGATGGTACCACCGAAAAGGTATGGTGTACCTTTTGTGAAGAGCAAATAGACCTGGATATCACAAAAGAGAAGACGAAGAACTTTATCAAAGATACCCTTGTTGATATGGCGGAAAAAGGAGCCTCTATGATTCGTTTGGATGCCTTTGCTTATGCGGTAAAGAAGCCGGATACAAATTGCTTCTTCGTGGAACCGGATATATGGGAACTGCTGCATGAAATAGAAAATGTGCTGAAGCCCTATAAAGTAGAGATACTTCCTGAAATTCATGAGCATTATAGCATTCAGTTGAAGATAGCGGAGCAGGGCTTCTGGATCTATGATTTCGCTTTACCCGTGTTGGTACTTCACGCTCTGTATAACGGCGAAGGAAAATATCTGAAGCGATGGATGGAAATGAGCCCTAAGAAGCAATTTACCACACTGGATACTCATGACGGTATAGGAATCGTGGATGTGAAAGATTTGATTCCGGATGAAGATATCGATAAGGTGAAAGAGCAGATGTTCTCCAAAGGTGCCAATGTGAAGAAGATATATAATACGGCGGCTTATAATAATCTGGATATTTATCAAGTAAATACCACATATTATTCAGCGCTTGGGAATAATGATGATGCCTATTTATTGGCGAGAGCAATCCAATTCTTCGCACCGGGTATTCCGCAAGTATATTATGTAGGAATGCTGGCAGGTGAAAATGATATCGAGTTGATGGAGGAGACGAAGAACGGACGAGATATTAACAGACATTATTATTCGATAGATGAAATAGAACAGGAAATGAAAAGAGAGGTCGTTGTAAAGCTGCGGGAGCTGATGGAGCTTAGAAATACACATCCTGCATTTGCGCTGGAAGCGGATTTACAAATAGAACTCCCTACACCGAATGAACTCATTATGACGAGAACATTCGGGGAAGCAAAAATATCACTGCATGCGGATTTAATATCACATCGCTTTCATATTGAGTAGAAACAAGCATAGCTATTTAATCTTTACAGTTTAAAATAATTAAAATATGAAATATGGAAATGTAGAGCATAGTGTAAAAGCTATGCTCTTTTCGTTTTTAGATACAAAATATATATAGAATATACTGATTGTCTATTCAAAAGAATATAAATAGGATATAATAAAAATGAAAAGTGGCAATATGTGTAATAGACAGGGAGTGATGAATATGTTGACATATGAGATGACTCAAGAGTTGATAAGCGGCTTAATCGATATATTTAATGATAATATTTATCAAATTATATTATATGGTTCTGTGGCAAGGCAGCAGGCGACGGAAGAGAGTGATATTGATATCGCTATTGTTTTAAATAATAATTTTGACTCAGAAATACGAGAGAGATTCATTGCATGGGCTACAGATATGGACTTAAAATACGGAAAGATTTTTTCTATCATAGATATCGAAAGGAAAAATCTTGGAAAATGGGGAAAAGTGTTACCGTTTTATCGAAGTATACAAGAAGAGGGGATTGTATTATGGAAGGTAGCATAAAAGAACTGATGAGATATAAAGTTAAATTTAAGTTGAAAGAAGCAGGTAATTAGTTTAATTACCTGCTTCTTTCAACTTAATAATTTATTATGCCTTTTATTCTATTGTACTGCCTCCAAATAATATGGTAATATTGAACATGTGGTAATTATGAGGGGATCGAATAGTTACATTTAGGGGAAAGGGACGCGAAAGAGTATGGACTTATTTGAATATATGAGAAGTACAAATATGGAAAAGGAATCTCCGCTAGCCGCCAGACTAAGGCCTAAGACTCTGGAAGAGGTGGTGGGGCAGCAACATATTATCGGTAAAGATAAGCTGCTTTACCGTGCGATAAAAGCGGACAAGTTAAGCTCTATTATTTTCTACGGACCTCCGGGAACGGGGAAAACCACACTGGCCCGTGTTATTGCAAATACGACGAGCGCCGAATTCACACAGATTAATGCTACGGTTGCCGGGAAGAAAGATATGGAGGCGGTGATAGCAGGGGCGAAGGATACGCAAGGGATGTATGGGAAGAAGACCATACTCTTTATCGATGAAATCCATAGATTTAACAAGGGGCAGCAAGATTATCTGCTCCCTTTTGTGGAGGATGGTACTATTATATTAATAGGAGCGACAACAGAGAATCCTTATTTCGAAGTGAATAGTGCGTTAATTTCCCGTTCGATCATATTCGAACTTCAGCCGCTTGAGAGAGAAGATATTAAGGTGCTTATTGAGCGGGCTGTTTATGACAGCGAGAGAGGGATGGGGGCCTATGAGGCTGTTATCGATGCGGATGCGATGGAATTCCTGGCAGATTTATCCGGCGGTGATGCAAGACATGCATTGAATGCGGTGGAACTCGGCGTTATGACAACAGGGCGGAGTGAGGATGGTAAGATTCATTTAACCTTGGATGTTATACAGGAATGTATACAGAAACGGGTGATTCGTTATGATAAGACCGGCGATAACCATTACGATACGATTTCTGCATTCATTAAGAGCATGAGAGGCTCAGATCCGGATGCGGCGGTCTATTATCTGGCGAGAATGCTTTATGCAGGGGAAAGTGTAACTTTTATCGCGAGAAGAATTATGATTTGTGCCTCGGAGGATGTGGGAAATGCGGATCCCAATGCTTTACAGGTAGCGGTCAGCGCGGCTCTTGCCGTAGAAAGAGTAGGTATGCCGGAAGCGCAGATTATTCTATCTCAGGCAGTTTCTTATGTAGCGAGTGCACCTAAGAGTAATGCGGCTGTGAATGCGGTTGCAGATGCGTTTCAAGTGGTGAAGGATACGGGTAATTTGCCGATACCGCCCCATCTGCAGGACGCTCACTATAAGGGAGCAGCGAAGTTGGGGCATGGAACGGGGTATAAATATGCACATGATTATCCCAACAATTATGTGAAACAGCAATATTTACCCTATGAGTTGAACGGTAAGGAATTCTATCGTCCCACAGGAAATGGGTATGAAGTGAAGATTAAAGAGCATATGGCAAGAATAAAAAAAGAGGCAGAATAGATGAAGGCAGAAAAGAAGAAGGTATTACTGATCATAGGAATAGCGGTAGCCTGCATCGTTTTGTTAGTGGGCATCGGAGTTTCTTTTTATATTATTACTGAAAACAGGAAATCGGAAGTTGCGGAGGCGGCAGCCCTTTTAAAAGCGGAGGAAGAAGCGTTAAAAGCAGCAGAAGAGGCGGATAAAGAAGATCGGGAAGAACGAGAAGATTCGCTCTTGCGATCTGCGATCGAAGCAGGACTTAGCGTGATAAACGCAATTAAGAACAGGCCTCCTTCTGTAGAGCTGGAAGAGGGAAATACAACAAGTTTCTTACAGATAGAATCCTGTCTTATCGATAATAAGACGAGCAAAATAATATTAAAATCGAAGGCCGACCAGATTCCGGTCAGCGATGATAAATACTATTATTTATTTGCTGTGCGGTCTTATGAGGATATGATTACCGAAGATAAAAGCCCGCTTGTAAAGGAATATAAGGATACGAATGTAGAATTTCGGTTTCCGAGGCATTTTACAGGTACGGAGAGCGGAGTATTCCGTAAATTCGTAGTCGCAGTTAAGAAAGATGATGAGTATATTGCGGTAAGCAACTTTCAATATATAATGAATCCTGAGGCGGTGGCAAAATATAAGTCCAATGGAGCCAAACCTTCTACGAAAAAGGGGTTGCTTATAGATCCGAACAAGCTGCGTTCATCAGAGCTGGATGACCTGGGAGTCAAACATGCTGCATATAATATTCCTGTTTCCAGAATATTGGGGGAAACCACAGATGGTACCTATCCGACGATTCATTATTCCTATAACGGGAAAAGCTATGCGTTCAATGGACAAGTGATGTCTGAATATGATTTGGTATTCAGTACATTGACGAATAAAGGAATTGAAATAAATGCAATTATACTTAATGATGTTTCGCCGGCTTATCCACAATTGATTCATCCGCAGGCTCGTTCAGGGATTGGAAGTGCGCCTTATTACGCATTCAACGGAACGGATGAGAGCGGTGCGGAATATTTGGCAGCAATAGGAGCCTTTCTTACAGAGCGTTATTCTGGAACGGCTAACGGACGTGGATTGGTAGCGAATTGGATTATCGGGAATGAGATTAACGCGAGGAAAGAATGGAATTATATGGCGTATGTAAGCCTGGAGTCTTATGTGAGAGAATTTGTAGAGGTCTACCGTATATTCTATAATTCAATTAAGAGCATCAATGCGGCCTGTAATATTTACATATCCTTAGACCAGCAATGGGACAGGAATATAAGCAGTTCCACCAATTATGATGCAAGGGATATCTTGGACGAATTCAACAGGCAGATAAAAGCGGAGGGGAATATCGATTGGGGACTTGCGATTCATCCCTATAACGTGCCCCTAACTTCTGCACGGATATGGGATTCATCCAGATATGTAAAGCATTCACAGGACACGCCGATGGTGACGATGAATAATATTGAGGTGGTGACGGATTATATGTCACGAAAGGAAATGCTTACAGAAAGCGGAGAGGTACGTTCCATTATATTGAGTGAGTTAGGATATACCTCACTAAAGGGAGAAGAATTGCAGGCAGCGGCAATCGTATATGCTTATAAGCGGGCAGAAGCCAATCCTCATATCGATTCCATCCTCTTTTCCAGGCAGACCGATGCGATAGAAGAGATTGCCCAGGGACTTGCCCTAGGGCTGAATCATGCCGGCGGTTCTCCGAAATATGCGTACAATGTATATAAATACATGGATACAGACGAGGCGGAATCATATACGAATTTTGCGAAAGGTATCATTGGTATTTCACAGTGGCCGTAATTAAAAAAGTTGTTGAATAAGATATTGATAGATTTGCTGATTTTTCCGCTGCCAGTTGTCACAGATAGCTGCAGCGGATTCTTCTGTAGGTACAGATAGTGTAATATCCACTAATTTTGTATTCTTTTCTTTTGCCACAAGATGAGCATCATAATCTCCGGTCGTTGATTTATAATAATCAGCGAGAATCGACACTTCATTTCTAAGTTCCATTTCATTATCCTTAAAAAAGGAATTGATTTCATCTTTGATAGTATCGCTGATACGGTTCTCGAAAAAAGAGAGGGTATTTAAGCCTTCTCCTGTAATTAATAAATGAGTACGGTTGCGTATGGACTGCGCGGAAATCAATCCTGCGTCGGTAAGCTCAGAAATTGCCTTCTGGAGAGTGAGAAAACTCGTATATTCTTTTTCCAGAATAAAATCACCTACCTGTGCGCTCGTCAAAGGAAAGTTCACGCGGTCAAGCATGTATAGAATAATTAATTTATAAAGCGTTAGAGGTTCCTGAGGCATGAGAAATAGTTCCTTTCCAATGTTTTCCCTGATAGGAGTTAGTAAGTTTCATTTGATGGTGAAGAGCATTTAATACCTTTTTCTTATGGGAACTCCATATAGGAGCGATCAATAAATCTTTGGGACCGTCTCCGGTCACACGGTGAATGACCGTTTCGGGAGAAAGGTGCTCGATGCAGTTCATAAGAATATGAAGGTATTCTTCCATGGAAAGAACGGGGAATAGACCTTTCTCGTAATCGGTGGCCAAATCAGTTCCTCGCAGTACATGGAGAAGCTGAAGCTTTATGCCGGAAATAGGAAGCGTGTTGAGGTAATCTACGGTTTCCAGCATCATCGTTTCACTTTCACCGGGTAACCCTAAGATTACATGAACGATAACGGGAATCTCCAGACCGGCAAGTGCATGTATGCCTCTTGTGAAGCATGCAAGCTCATAGCCTCTGCGGATATAATGAGTCGTTTCCTCATGAATAGTCTGCAAGCCAAGTTCCACCCATAGAAATTTATGGGGATATCGGGCTTTGAGCTGTCCGAGCAAAGCGATTACTTCATCCGAAAGGCAATCCGGGCGTGTGGCAATAGAAATCCCTACAACATGGGCATTAGACAGAGCCTGTTCATAAATGGATTCCAACCGCTCGATGGGAGCATAGGTTCCTGTATAGGATTGGAAATAAGCCACGTAAGGAGCGTCTGTTTCTATGGAAGGAAAGGAAACAGCAAAATCCCCGCTGCCTCCTTCGCTGCAAAAGATACAGCCACGGGTATCGAGAGTACCATCCCGATTCGGGCAGGTGAAACCGGCGTTGATGGCAATTTTATTCAGTTTATGTCCAAAGGTATTTTTAAAATAGGCATCCAGAGAATAATAGCGTTTACCATGCCATGTTTCAGGGGTTCTATTTTGTTTAGATATTTCTTCCGTCTCATGTTTCATAGTATAACAAGTATCTATCCATTTCTTTATGCGCGGATGATGTGAGATTTTACCGCTTCGGCCACCACGTCGGCAACCTTAGGGTCGAATGCTTCCGGCATAATATTATTTTCATTGAGTTCCTCTTCCGGAACGAGGCTTGCGATGGCATGAGCAGCCGCAAGCTTCATCTCTTCTGTAATCTGTGTAGCTCGTCCTTCCAGAGCTCCTTTGAAGATGCCGGGAAAAGCGACTACGTTGTTGACCTGATTCGGGAAATCGCTGCGTCCGGTTCCAACGACCATGGCTCCGGCCTCTTTTGCCAAGTCCGGCATAATTTCGGGAACGGGATTTGCCATAGCAAAAAGAATGGAATTGCTGTTCATGGAAGCGACCATTTCTTTTGTTACGATACCGGGAGCGGATACGCCGACAAAAATATCAGCACCTTTTAGTGCGTCAGCGAGGGTTCCGGTTTCTCCGTTAAGGTTGGTAACTTCGGCCATTTTCTCCTGCATCCAGTTAAGGCCTTCTGTCTTAGCAGAGATAATTCCTACTCGATCGCACAAAGTAATATTGGGAAAACCGTAGGTGAGAAGTAATTTCGTAATGGCGATACCTGCACTTCCGGCACCGTTTACGACCACTTTGCATTCTTCCTTCGTCTTACCTGTCACCTTTAGCGCATTGATGATACCGGCTAACACAACGATTGCCGTACCGTGCTGATCGTCATGGAATACGGGAATATCCAATATTTCTTTCAGGCGTTCTTCGATTTCAAAGCACCGTGGTGCGCTGATATCCTCCAGATTGATGCCGCCGAAGCCGGGAGCGAGATAAGTGATAGTCTTGATGAGTTCTTCCGTATCTTGAGTGTCCAGGCAAATAGGAATTGCGTTGACTCCGCCGAATTCCTTGAAGAGTACCGCTTTTCCTTCCATAACAGGCATAGCGGCATAGGGGCCGATATTACCGAGACCAAGCACTGCGCTGCCGTCGGATATGACAGCCACTGTATTCGCTTTCATCGTATATATATAGGAAGCTTCTTTATCATCGGCGATGACCTTACAAGGTTCTGCAACGCCCGGGGTATAGGCGAGAGAGAGCGCCTCGCGTGATTTTACGGGAGACTTGGAAACAATCTCTAACTTCCCATTCCATTGCTTGTGGAGTTCTAATGCCTTTTCGCTTGTATTCATCATATATCCTCACTTTGGTTTTTGATTTTGTGTATTCTATTGAAGTAATCATATAATATTTGCGTGGAGTCTGCAAGATAAGGAAATGAAAAGTTTCTGTGTGAACAGTAACAATGAAAAAAAGGCTTTCTATTTTACAAAAGCTGTTGTATAATGTTAAAACAGATAGCGTTTATCATCAAATCAGTTAACATATCAGCAATACCCCCCAAGATAAAATACACAATTTAAGAGATATGCAAGAAAAGTTATAAGACTTTTATTTTATGATAAATTGTAATTATTCAGCAGGTCTGCGCATTTACCGCGCTGACCGTAAGAATGCGTGGAAAGATAAGTGAAAGTCCCATCACCGAAGGTGATTTTAATGGATTTTCATATAAGTTGTTGTATGGCAATATAACTCAAAGCGGAGGAGTTTATGAGAGAGAAATATGAATCGTTGGCACTTGTTGACTTAAAAGAAATTGCTAAAACAAGGAAAATTAAAGGTGCTTCTACTATGAAAAAAGCGGAGCTGGTGGAAGCGATGCTTTTAGAGGATGAAAAAGAGAAAACTGTTGCATTAGAAGCCAAAGGAAGTGAAAAGGCAGAAAAGAATGCGGACAATCGTCAGGTAAGTGCTCCGAAAGCACAGGAAGATAATAGACCTGCTTTAGAAAATAATCGACAGGCAGCAGGACGGTCTGAGGATGAGAAGTTCCCTTCCGATTTGGATAGCGGCATTATGGCACATGGTATTCTGGAAGTGATGCCGGATGGTTATGGTTTTATTCGCTGTGAGAACTATCTTCCGGGAGAGAATGATGTTTATGTTGCGCCCAGTCAGATCAGACGTTTTAATTTAAAGACCGGAGATATCCTGGAAGGCAATACGAGAGTTAAGTCGCAAAGCGAGAAGTTCAGCGCTTTATTATATGTAAAAAGTATTAATGGTTATCATCCTGAGGTGGCGGCGCGCAGATGCAATTTCGAGGATATGACCCCTATTTTCCCGGATGAAAGAATGCGCCTTGAGACTCCGGGAGCTTCAGTAGCGATGCGCGTTATGGATTTGATGAGTCCGGTAGGCAAGGGGCAAAGAGGTATGATCGTATCTCCTCCGAAAGCGGGAAAGACAACCTTATTAAAGGAAGTCGCGAAATCGGTGAAGAAGAACTCCCCTGATATTCATCTTATTATTCTTCTGATCGATGAACGTCCGGAAGAAGTGACCGATATTAAGGAAGCGATAGAGGGACCGAATGTGGAAGTGATTTATTCCACCTTTGATGAAATGCCGGAACACCATAAAAGAGTTTCTGAAATGGTCATCGAAAGGGCGAAACGCCTCGTGGAACATAAAAAAGACGTTATGATATTGTTGGATAGCATTACTCGCTTGACAAGGGCTTATAACCTTACGGTTCCCCCGAGCGGAAGAACGCTTTCCGGCGGTCTTGATCCGGCAGCTTTATACATGCCGAAGCGCTTCTTCGGTGCCGCGAGAAATATGAGAGGCGGCGGTAGTTTGACAATTCTCGCTACGGCACTTGTGGATACGGGAAGCAAGATGGACGATGTAGTATATGAGGAATTCAAGGGTACCGGTAATATGGAGATGGTGCTTGACCGCAAGCTTTCAGAGCGCAGAGTGTTCCCGGCGATTGATATTCCCAAGTCAGGAACAAGGCGTGAAGACTTGCTTTTATCGGTGGAAGAGCAGGAAGCGATCGGTATTATGCGCAAGGCGCTGAATGGACTTAAGACAGAAGAAGCTGTGGACAAGATTCTGGATATGTTCTCAAAGACGAAAAATAATGCGGAATTCGTTCAAATGGTGAAAAAAATCAAATTTTTCTAAGAAAGTGGATGAGAGTTTTAAGAAAAAATACTTGCAAGGGAAGATAAGCTATGATACAATAAAAAAGCTGTTTGGGTAAAACTACAGCGAAGGCTTAACAAGCGAGCGGATGAGAACAAATTGACTTTATTATAGAGAGGTGAAAAAGATGAAAGAAGGAATCCATCCTAATTATTATCAGGCGAATGTAACTTGTAACTGCGGCAATGCGTTTGTAACCGGTTCAACGAAATCCGAGATTCACGTTGAAGTTTGCTCGAAATGTCATTCGTTCTACACAGGTCAGCAGAAATCTGTAAGAGCTGATGGACGTATTGATAAGTTCAACAAGAAATACGGTGTCGAAAGCAAATAATTTTTCCGTAAATAGTTATGTGTTGAAAAAGGTTGAGGTATCGATATCTCAACCTTATTTAAATACATAAGTATTTATATGTTATAATTATTGTATTGTTGCCGGTCACGGAGTGAACAGTAACATGGTAACTGTGATTTCAAATTATTGCGGAAGTTATGAATATGAGGTTAATCTATGAAAAAGAGTAAATGCTCTCGTTATTCCGGCGTAGGCGGGCAGGCAGTGCTGGAAGGCGTTATGATGAAAAATAAAGAACAGTATGCGATTGCTGTTCGCAAGCCTGATGGTGAAATCGATATAGAGGTCGATGTATATCAGGGAGTTCTTCATGGAAGTAAGTTAAAGGAGATACCGTTTATCCGTGGTATTTTTAACTTCTTAGATTCCATGATATTAGGAATGAAAACACTCAATCATTCCGTGGCCTTCTATGAAGATGAGGAAGCTAAGGAGACGGCAACGGATAAGGTATTTCAAAGAGTGTTCAAGGATAGGGCAGAAAGCATTATGCTGGGAATGGTTACTTTGCTCTCCATCGTATTAGCTATTGCTATTTTTATGGTGCTTCCTTATTATATTGCGTCGTTGTTCGAAGGATATATAAGAAATGCATCTGTTATGGCAATTATCGAAGGTATTATGCGTATTCTCATCTTTATCGGTTACATTGTAGCCATTACGATGATGAAGGATATTAAGAGACTGTATCAATATCATGGTGCTGAACATAAATGTATTAATTGTATTGAAAAAGGGCGCCCTCTTACTGTGCATAATGTAATGAGAAGTTCCAGACTTCATAAAAGATGCGGAACCAGCTTTCTATTCTTTGTTATTTTTGTAAGTATTATCGTATTCTTTTTTATCAGAGTGGAAACTCCCTTGCTCCGTGTATTAATTCGTATTTTGTTAATTCCTGTAATTGCAGGCATCTCCTATGAGTTAATTCGCTTAGCGGGAAGAAGTGATAATATAATAGTTCAAATACTTTCTTTGCCGGGAATGTGGTTGCAGCGTCTTACGACGAAGGAACCGGATGAGTCTATGGTAGAAGTTGCCATTGCATCGGTGGACGCAATTTTTGATTGGAAAGCATATCTGAAGGATACATTTGGCTATGAAGTGGATGAATCTTGGTTAAAAGATGGGCATGAAGATGAGGATGACGCGGAATAGCCTGACAAGGTGAATGGTAAAGTGATGAAATATAAAGAATTATATAATTTCGGCACTTCGGCACTGAAAGAAGTGGGAATTGCTGAGGCGGATTTGGATGCCCGTTTGCTTCTTGAGTTTATCTGCCATACGAGCAGGCACGATTTGCTGGTCCATGGAGAAAAGGAAGTAGCAGAAGAGTGCAAGGAAGCTTATATTAATTGTATCGAGCGGAGGAAAACGCGCGAGCCATTGCAGCACATCACCGGAGAGCAGGAATTCATGGGGCTTACGTTCGAGGTGAATCCCCATGTTCTCATTCCGAGGCAGGATACGGAGGTTCTGGTAGAAGAGGCGATGATTCATCTGCATGATGGGATGCACGTACTCGACATGTGTACAGGATCGGGATGCATTCTCTTAAGCTTGCTTCATTACTCCAATGATTGTGTAGGCTTGGGAGTGGATATCTCGCAAGAAGCGGTGGAAACGGCAAGAAGAAATGCAGAAAAATTGCAGATTAATGATTCTGCTTTTATTATAAGTGATTTGTTTGCATCAGTAGAGGGTCAATTTGATTTAATCGTATCCAATCCTCCTTATATTCCGACGGAAGTTATTCCGGGTTTAATGGAAGAGGTAAGGAAATACGAACCGATAGGTGCACTTGACGGTAAGGGAAATGGGCTTTTCTTTTATGATAGAATCATTCAGGAGGCGCCGAAGCATCTAAATGGCGGCGGTTATCTTTTCTTTGAAATCGGGCATGATCAGGCGAGTGCCGTTATGCAGCGGATGGAGAATGCCGGTTATCTTGGAGTGACAGTTGTAAAGGATTTCGCAGGGCTTGACCGGGTAGTATACGGATATATAAGCTAAGGAGCGGTAACTTTGAAAATGGGAAAAGCGGCAGAAAATAAGAGAGCCCGCAGAAGTGATAGAAAGGTGTAAAGATGTTTGATAGGTTAGAAGATTTACTCATTCGGTTCGAGGAAATTATGGGAGAACTCGGTGAGCCTAACGTAACGAGTAATCAGGAGCGTTTTCGTGCGCTGATGAAGGAACAGAGCGATTTGACTCCCCTTGTGGAAGCCTATCGGGAATATAAAAAGAGTAAGCAGGCGATTGAAGACAGTCTGTCTATGTTGGAAGAAGAATCTGATGAAGATATGCGGGATATGCTGAAAGAGGAGCTGAACTCCTCGAAAAAGAGCGTGGAAGAATTGGAAGAAAGATTGAAGATTCTTCTCCTTCCTAAGGACCCTAATGATGATAAAAATGTTATCGTGGAAATCAGAGCAGGTGCCGGCGGAGATGAAGCCGCGTTATTTGCGGCACAGATGTATCGTCTGTATGTACACTATGCGGAGCGTCAGCGCTGGAAAGTGGAGACGATGAACGTGGATGAAATCGGTATCGGCGGTATGAAGGAAGTGAACTTCATGATATCGGGAAACAATGCATATTCCAAGCTGAAATATGAAAGTGGTGTACATCGTGTACAGCGTGTTCCCGAAACAGAGTCCGGGGGCAGAATTCATACTTCTACCATAACCGTGGCAGTTATGCCGGAGGTAGAGGATGTGGATGTAGTTATCGATGATAAAGATATCCGTATCGACGTTATGCGCGCTTCCGGAAACGGAGGACAGTGCGTCAATACGACAGACTCAGCCGTTCGTTTAACACATTATCCTACAGGAATTATTGTATATAGCCAGACGGAGAAGTCACAGCTTCAAAATAAAGCAAAGGCATTTGCCCTCCTTCGTGCTAAATTATATGATATCGAACAGCAAAAGCAGCATAATGCAGAGGCTGAACTCAGAAGAAGCCAGATTGGTACCGGAGACCGCTCTGAGAAAATCAGAACTTATAACTTTCCCCAGGGCAGAGTGACCGATCATAGAATTAAGCTGACTTTATATAAGCTCGATAGCATTATGGATGGGGATATTGATGAATTGTTGGATAGCCTCATTGCAGCCGATCAGACGGCGAAACTAGTGAAAATGAATGAACAATAAGATAGAACATAAACCTTCCAAGATTGATTGAAGTCTTCGGAAGGTTTTTTGTTATATTGGTGGAAAACCAAATAGATTTTTGTTCATTTTTGTATATTTTTGTGCGTTTTTTATGTTGCGGGTTGTCGTAAAAAAATATAAATGGTAATATTCACCAAAAGGGGTAAAAAATTACCAATATTAAAGGAGGAATTTTATGAACACATTAACCCGAAAGCGTATTCCGGCAATAATTTTTGCCGCAGTGATTCTGCTTTTCTCTACGGTGGTATCGGAAGTATCTGTAAATGCCGCATCGAACACACCGCTCAAACCGCATCTCAATATAGGTTATTGGCTTGGCGGAAATGGCGGAAGCAACAAAACGCTGGCTCAGGCAAGCCAGGGATGGGATGTTATAAACGTCTCATTTATAGAAACAAGAGGAAACTATTACACACCAAATCTTACCATGGATCTTTCGGCTGTTTATACCGGATCTGAAGCGCAGCAAACAGAAGCCTTTAAAGCCGATATCCAAACCTTGAAGGCACAAGGTAAAAAGATTGTAATATCCTGCGGTGGGCAAAATGGAGTTGTTCACCTTGACAATGCTGAACAACGAGATATCTTCCTTAACGGGGTGAAGGCAATTATTGATGAATATGACTTTGATGGCTTTGATGTTGACTTTGAGGGCAGTTCCATTGCCTGTATGAACACTGACAAAATCGGCAACCTCGTTACACAGCAGTCTATAAATCTGGAATATATCTTGCGTGACTTAAAAACGACATACGGTCCTAATTTTATAATTTCGGCCGCTCCGGAATACTGCTACGTTCAAAGCGGCGCTATCGGTGCGGGGAATTCCGGTGCTTTCCTGCCTGTTCTCGATGCCTGCCGCGATATCTTAACTTATATTCATCCCCAGTATTATAACGGATTTAACGGCGATTTCGCATGGCTTCAGGAATCAGCCAATGCCGGTGCTCCTTTTTCTCAGGTCTATTCTGAAGAAGGATATATCCGTCTTTCCGAGATGCTTATAACGGGCTTCGTAACTATGGACAAAGGAACCTTTGCAGGATTAAGGCCTGATCAGGTAGCTTTCGGGGTCCCTGCCCGTACCGGTGCAGGCAATGGTGCGCAAAATGTCTCTGTTTATGCTTCGGCCCTTAATGCTCTGATTGAAAAATATCCCTCTTACCGTGGAATTATGACTTGGTCTATCGGTTGGGATGAAAGCGGCGGCGACAATTTTGTTAATGCAATTGCTCCGATCATAGCGGCAGCAAACGGTCAAACCACTCCGATTACAGATGCACAAACGCCTGTTATTAACCAACAGCCGTCAGATAAATCGGCAGCTATAAACGACACGGCAACTCTGACAGTAGGAGCTACTGTATCTAAAGGTACACTAAGCTATCAGTGGTACTCGGTTCCCGACAAGGTCAACACCGGCGGTACCGCTATCAGCGGAGCGACAAGCGTGACCTATGAGGCTCCCACAGACACAGCCGGCATAAACTATTACTACTGTGTTGTCACCAACACAGACAACTCGGCTACCGGTAATAAAACTGCAACATCAACAAGCAAGGCGGTATCCGTTGAAGTCAGCGATAATCCGCTGATTGATGCCGCTGTCCCGAACATCACCGCTCAGCCTTCTGATAAAACGGTCAATGTGGGTACTGCAGCAACTCTCTCAGTAGCTGCTGATGTTTCGCAGGGTACGCTCAGCTATCAGTGGTATACTGTTTCCAGCAAAGTTAATACCGACGGTACCGCTATCAACGGCGCAGTAAACGCATCCTACGATGCTCCCACTGATACAGCCGGTACAAACTATTATTACTGTGTGATTACTAACACAGACGACTCGGCTACAGGTAACAAAACTGCAACAGCGACGAGCAATGCAGTCTCTGTAACGGTAAATGTGCCGTCCGAAGGTGATACATGGAATGCCGATACCGAGTACACTGCCGGACAGACTGTAGTATTTGAAGGTCAGACCTATCTGTGTAAATGGTGGACAAAGGGAGATATTCCATCTAAGGGCGGTCCATGGGAGCTTCAGAGTGATTCCAATGAATATGTACCGGGCAAGGCTTACTTAGGCGGCGATACTGTTGTATATGAAGGACAGACATGGCGTGCCAACTGGTGGACCGACACTGTTCCCGGAAGCGATAGTTCATGGAGTCTGGTATAAGAACTTCTTCGTATAATGAACAATAATGGGGCTGTGCACTAAGTGATTAGTGCATAGTTCCTTTTCTGTACATAAAAATCCTAAGCTTCGAAAAGAATAGTAACTATGCGGAATAGAAATTATCTATAAGAATATTGAGTATTATATATGAAATATCGCAACGAAATGATATATTTATATAGATGGAATAAATTGATAGTTAGAGAGGAAGGGGGAGTTATATATGAAAATATTGATAACGGGAGCTAATGGATTTTTAGCATCGAGATTATGTAAGGCTCTGAAAAATCATGAAATATCGGCATTTACTCGTGAACAGATGGATTTTACGAATGATGAAGAGGTGGTAAGCCGGATGGAAGAGACGAAGCCCGATATTGTAATTCATTGCGGAGCGATATCGGATGTGGGTGCTTGTGAGCGGAACCCGGAGTTGTCCTACAGGGTAAATGTAGGAGGAACGGAAAATATAGCAAAAGCATGCGGCAGTTATGGTGTGAAGCTAATATTTTGCAGTTCAGATCAAGTTTATCTGGGGCATCCCGGACAAGCTCCGCATTTGGAGGAGGAGCAACTTAGTCCTCCGCATACCTATGGCATACATAAGCTGCAAGCCGAGCAAAAGTGTCTGGAGCATAATAAAGACAGTGTCTGTCTGCGATTAAGCTGGATGTATGATAAGGAGATAAGAATCGGTGCTGAGCATGGCAACTTAATCACGAATATACGAGAGGCTTTGGAGAAGAAAGAAGAAATCAGATATCCGGTTTATGATTTCAGAAGTATTACCAATGTATGGGAAGTTGTAACTAATGTGGAAAAGGTATTCGAGCTTTCTCCCGGAATTTATAATTTTGGCAGTGAAAACGGCCTTTCTACTTATGAAGTCGTGAAGCATCTTCTTACCTTAATGGGTGCGGCAGATGCTGGTGTGGAAGAAAATAAGGAAGCTTTTTCCGATAATCCGAGAAATCTTCGTATGGATATCAGTAAGATACGAAGATGCGGAATAGATTTTTTGACTACGATCCATGGACTTGAAAAGGCTTTATAATTTATGTATAAGTAATTATAAAAGATGGGAAAACAGAAGTCCTCTCACCGATGAAGATAAGAAATATTTTCTTTCGGATGACTATCGGTCTGCCTTAGATGGGCTTTGCGACAGGGAAGTTGATAGGGCACAGAGGATATTCTTCGAAGAAAATGGGAGGCAATTTGGATTTTGCATGTATTGTGTTTATGCTTCGGAGGATGGAAAGTGTTTTATCCTCGATTATTGCATCTATCCGGAATACCGGGGAAAAGGATATGGAAAGACTTGTTTCTTACAGCTCAAGGAAACGGTGAAAGAGGCTGAATACTATGAATTGAATTTATCCGATGAAAAAAACAGAAGATTTTGGATGTCTCTGGGCTTTACATACAATGGATATGATGCTCATGGAAGTATTCTATACACCTTAATGGAAGAAGCGCTTGGGGGAATTATTTGTGAAGAATTAAAAGAAGAGGATAATTGGCAGATTCTGAATCTATGGAATGGATATCAGGCGCATATATCAGGTGATTTTTTATCGGAAGAGGCAGGGGAAGCGTTAATACAACGGATAGAGCAAAGGCAGCTCCACGCTTTTGTTGCAAAGAGAAAAACGCGGGCAGTAGGTATGTATGTAATTGGTTCCAATGAAAAAGTGTTATTTGTAGAACCTTTATTTCAGGAAAAAGGGATTGAAAATGAGATAGTTGAATTTGCCGAAGCCAAATTGACAGTAAACAGAGGATAGTATAATGGAGATCAGAAAAGTAAAAGAACAGGATATAGAAGGTATTAAACGGCTTCTGTTACAGGTTGGGATGGTCCATCATAAAGGGCGTCCTGATTTATTTAAAGGGGATAGCAGGAAGTATTCGGATGAGCAGATTCGAGAGATTATTCTCGATGGAAGCAAACCCATTTTAGTGGCGGTAGATGAAGCGGGATACATGATGGGGTATGCTTTTTGCATGTTCCAACAGCATGTGGGGGATAACATTCTAACAGACGTTAAGACCTTGTATATCGATGACCTTTGTGTGGACGAAACGATAAGAGGACAGCACGTAGGAAAAACGCTTTATGATGCAGTTGTTGAATTCGCAAAGGAAGAAGGCTGCTATAATGTTACGCTAAATGTATGGAGCTGTAATGAAAGCGCAATGAAATTTTATGAAAAGTGCGGACTTGCTGTGCAGAAGATAGGTATGGAGAAGATACTTGTTCGTTAAGGGGTAGAAAAAGAATATGGCGGAATGGTAAAGAGAAAGGGAATCGTGCATACAATAAAGATGATAGAACCTTTAAAGGACAGTTATGGATTCACAAAAATTGGAAAACCTTTTGAATCTGGCATTGAATGCTTCCATGCAGGAGAGAGAAAAATCTCTGGATCTGGATGTTGGGTACGACGCTGAGACGAATGTATGGGAACTAATTGTAAAATATAACGGGGATTTGGCCCGTCTTAACAATCCTATTATTGGGGTAGAAGAATTGATTGCCGGCTATGCAATTGTCACGATTCCGCAGAGTTTGATTCAGTCATTAGTGGAACTGGAAGAGATAGAATATGTGGAGATGCCTAAACGCTTATTTTTTCATTTACAGCAGGGAAAGGAGGCATCTTGCATCTTGCCGGTGACCGTAAGGGAACCATATCTGACAGGACGGGATACGTTAGTAGCAGTCATCGATTCCGGCATTGACTATGAAAGAATGGATTTTAGAAGGGCAGATGGAAGCAGCCGTATTGCCTACTTATGGGATCAGGCCCTTCAACCGGATGAAAGCAGAGGATTTTATCCGCCGGAAGGCTTCTTGACCGGAGTGGAATTCAATAATATGCAGATTAATGAAGCATTGGCTGAAAGCAGTCCTGAGGAGCGGTTTCGTATGCTTCCGAGCATTGATACCAGCGGACATGGCACGTCGGTGGCAGCGATAGCAGCAGGGAATGGGTTGTCGTCCGATGGAAGATATGTTGGAGTGGCACCGGAAAGCGAACTGATTATTGTGAAGCTGGGTGTACCGCAGCAACTTTCCTTTCCGAGAACAACGGAACTCATGCGGGCATTAACTTATGTAGTGCAAAAGTCGGTGGAACTTGCCAAGCCGATTTCCATCAACTTAAGCTTCGGTAATACTTACGGTGCGCATGACGGCACTTCCTTAATCGAACGATTTATGGATAATGTTTCCGAAATCGGAAGAAGTGTAATTTGTGTAGGAAGCGGTAATGAAGGGGCTGCCGGTGGACATACGGCCGGAATTGTGAGCGGAGAAACGAGAGTAGAATTAGCAGTGGCTCCCTATGAACGGGCATTAAACGTACAGCTGTGGAAGGAATATGCGGATATTTTCAGGATTACGTTGATTTCACCGGGAGGGGAGCAGCAGATTGTAGAGACGGCAAGGACGGGAACGATACGGCTTCGGATGGAGCAGACGGAAGTTCTTATTTATATAGGCGAGCCATCTCCTTATAGCATCAATCAGGAGATTTACTTCGATTTTCTCCCGCAGCAAACATATATTAACTCGGGTGTGTGGACCTTTATGCTGCAGCCGGTCAAGATTGTGACAGGGAACTTTTACTTTTATCTGCCAAGCAGTGTGGTGTTAAATAGTGCAACGCGGTTCTATTCTCCCACACCGGAGATAACGTTTACCATCCCTTCTACCTCGCAGAAGGTTATTACAGTGGGTGCTTACAGCAGTATTTACGATGCCTATGCGGATTTTTCCGGCAGAGGAATTTTGTTGGAAAATAGTTTAGAGGCCGGGGTGGCGAGCGGATGGGTGAAGCCCGATATCGTAGCTCCGGGAGTGGATATCTCTATCAGTAATGGGATGGGAGGAACTCAGTTTGTGACAGGCACCTCCTTTGCCACCCCTTTTGTGACCGGTTCCGCGGCTCTTATGATGGAATGGGGTATCGTGAGAGGAAACGACCCTTATTTATATGGAGAGAAAGTGAAGGCCTATCTGAGAAGAGGGGCAAGACCTCTTCGGGGAGAAGCTATATATCCCAATCCACGGGTAGGGTATGGGGCATTATGTTTGAGCCAGAGTTTACCGTTGTAGGGTTTGGATTAGGGGGAGTTTTCCGATTTGAACGAGTAAGGGACAGTCTGATTCTTGTAGCAGAGTAGGATGATGGCTGTCTTTTTCATTGTGTACGGTGTATAATATAAATTAATTAAGAACTTGATAATGAGGAAGAATATGAGATAATAGCAAGAGCGCTGAATGCGCCTGATTTAGTGGAGTTTGTTTGGGACAACTTCAAAACAATCTTTACCAGATAATTAGTTTAAAAGAGAGGATGGTGGACAGAACGTGTCAGAGGGATACAAACCACCTTTTACAATTACAGAGGAAATTACCAATTTGGTAATTGAAATAGCCGAGATGACAGGTATGATTGCACTGACGGATAATCTTTCTAAGAATCCAACACTTCGAAGAGAAAATCGAATTCATTCCATTCACTCTTCGTTAGCAATTGAAAGAAACTCACTGACCATTGATCAGGTTAGTGATGTCATTGATGGTAAGAGAGTGTTAGGACCGCCCAAGGATATTAGAGAAGTCCAAAACGCATATGATGCTTATGAAATGCTGACAAAATTGAATCCATATTCCATTAAGGATTTGCTTACAGCTCATAAAATCATAATGCTGGATTTGGTAAAAGAATCCGGTATTTTTAGAAGTGGAGGAGTGGGTGTTTATGCAGGCAAAGATTTAATCCATGCTGGTACACCGCCACAGTATGTGCCGGATTTGATTTCAGAATTATTCAAGTGGCTTAAGGAATCAACCTTGCATCCGCTGATTAAGTCTTGTATTTTTCATTATGAATTTGAATTCATTCATCCTTTTATTGATGGTAATGGCAGGGTTGGAAGAATGTGGCATACTCTAATTCTTGCAAAATGGAAGAAATTTTTTTTGTGGTTACCAATAGAAACACTGATTCATGAACAGCAAGAAGAATACTATGCAGTAATTAATGCTGCTAATACAGATGGAGAGTCTACAGTATTTGTAAAATTTATGCTGGAGATTATTAAAATGGCATTGGAGGAATTAATTCAGAATGTCAACGAAGATGATAAGAGCAATAATAGTTCTGTTCGGGATAAACTTTTAGAATTGTTAAAGGCGAATAATAAGATATCGGCAAAAAGTGCAGCTGCCAAGTTGGATTTATCTGAGAGACAGATTCAGCGATTGCTTAAAATAATGAAAGATGAAGGTAAAATTGAGAGAGTTGGTTCCAACAGAAATGGTTCATGGATTGTATTAGAATAAAAGAATGTCGTAATAAATGTCGTAAGTTGTGTCGTAATAAATGTCACTTATAATGTCATAGATAAAAGTGAAGAATTATGAGTATAAAGAAGAGTTTATGCATCAAAGAGAATGATAAAAGTGGGAATTAGAATGTAAAAGGGAGATTAGAGGTGTAATCTTTATGAACAATGTAAAGCTAACGACAAAGTTCGGAGAGGCTAATTTAAATTACAAAAAATTCAGACCCGGCTATCCCAAAGAGTTATTTGATGTTATTTTATCCAATGTAGAAAGTCCGTATCATAAAGCGATAGATATAGGAGCTGGTACGGGGATATCAACTGAGATATTAGCAGAATATTTTAATAATGTGATTGCGATTGAACCTGATGAAAAGATGATAAGTGTTGGATTGTTTCCCGATCGAGTTACTCTAATAAATGATTGTGCGGAAAATGTACAATTGCCGAAAGGCGAATTTGATTTGGTAACAGTAGGAAATGCCTTTTATTGGATGGATGCGGTGCAGGTATTACCCTTAATTAGTGAATGGTTGACAGATAAGGGAATATTAGCAGCATATCGCTATAATCTTCCGATGACGGATAATAATAATATAAATAAAATTATACTGAATGAGCTCGAAGAAAAGTGGGATGTGTTTCGCCATGACAGATTAAAAGATACTGAATATACATATCGTAATATTTGCAGTTCTCCGTGTTTTAATAATGTACGTGTCAGTAAAATTGAAAACATAGTTCAATTATCAATTAGTTCATTGATAGGTTTTTTTGCATCTACCTCTTATGTAAGTTCCTTTATAAAAACGTTATCAAACCCACAAGATTACCTTGATGAGATTTCCCAAAAAATTTATGAAGTCAGCAATAATGAAATGATAAATGTTGATTTTGGCTTGGAACTAGTCTTAGCTTATAAAAAATAGATATATAATGGTATTCTCCAATTATGATTGAAATGCCGCTATGGTAATTGGTACTATTTAAGATATGATGGATATGACATTACCTTTATTTCTTGTAAGTCTAATCTTTATAAAATCAGTCATTATAGGAATTCCATGAGTTTAGTCCAATTTTTATGTGAATTTGCTTGTGTTGTATCCTAGGGATCTATATTAAAAAACTTTTAATTAAGAGTATTAATGAGTATATATAATCTATTTGTGTGAAGGTGAAAATAAGAATTGTTTTATAAGGAGTGATGATTGTGATAGGTATAAAACCTGTAGAAGAAGATTCCTATCAGAAAATTATAGAATGGAATGAAGGAAAAGGAGAAGATTATCTTTATCAATGGGCAGGACACAAAGTATATTATTATCCTATATCCGTAGAACAAGTTAAAATGAGAGTGAATGAGAAGGAATTAAGAAAAGTAAATTAACATTATCTGTATTTTGTTTTAACGTTGGGGCTATTCGCTGTTATGAAAAAGCAGGGTTTTTAGTAAAAGAATACCATCAGAGTAAAGATGCGAAATGGAATTCATATATAATGGAGTTACAGAAAAATAAAAATATATAAAGATATTATTTTTAATCAATCCAAGCTGTAGTAAAGTCAATTAAGTAAACAGAGAATGGAAGATTAGAATAATCCTATTGACATTAAAATGGTGTGAAAAGATGTATAAAATCGGAGAATTTTCAAAATTTATAAAGGTATCGACACGAATACTGCCTATGATCAATGCGGTATCTTTAGCCCTGCCCATGTAGATGCAGCTAGCGGATATCGTATGTATAATATGCATCAAATCCCTCATTTGAATCAGATACTGTCATTGCGTGATTCTGGTTTTAAGATAGAAGAAATTAATGATGCTCTGAAACGTATCAATGACTTCAAGTTTTTGGAAACCATTTTAGAGAGAAAACTGGAGCAGCCTTATAATAATATCTATATTGAACAGCAAAAGATAAAAAAATTGAAGGAGAACTAAAACTGTTAAAGGAGGGAGAACCAGTGATTAAAGGAACTGAAATTGATTTTGTGGTAAGGAATAGTTTAAAGGCATTGGAATTATACAAAGAGATATTTGATATTAAGGTGGTAGAGGCAACAGAATACCCTGGAGGGAGCAGTCAGCAATTCCATATTCGTCGATCCGTTCGGGTACATGTGGATGCTGCATCAAATATATCAAGTCTTGAGTTTTGAAGAGAGAATAAAAATAATTGAAGAAGATATGAAATAGGATTCCTCTTTTCATTTCTGATATAATTGTTTGTTTATAGTTTAAGGGGGTGTCCCAAAAGTCATGAAATGATTTGAGGAATCCCCCTTTTTATGTTGCTCAAAGCCGAAGGGATCTTGAATCGTTATTCTTATTTTCCGTGCAACTTGAGATATCCATTGGATAATGGTTATCAAAACAAGCTTTGCATAACGGGAGGTCTCCTACCATAGATTGCAAAGCTTCAAGCTTCATATAATCTAGCGAGTCCGCGCCGATCATGGTACAGATTTCATCAACCGTATGGGAAGAAGCAATTAACTGTTTGTTGGAGGGAATGTCCGTTCCAAAGTAACAAGGATATAGAAAAGGCGGCGAACTGATGCGGACATGAACGCTTTTCGCTCCGGCATTTTTCAGCATACAGATGAGGTTTGCGATAGTAGTCCCTCGAACAATGGAATCATCGACAAGGATAATACGCTTGCCGCGTACTACAGACTCTAGGACACTTAATTTCATCCGTACACCGAATTCCCGCTCTTTTTGTGTCGGTTTAATAAAGGTTCTTCCGACATAACTGTTCTTATAAAAGGTAAGTGCGAAGGGAATCCCGGATGCTTCCGAATAACCTTTCGCAGCAGGGATACCGGAGTCTGGAACGCCGGTTACAAGATCGGCCTCCACAGGATTGGCTGCGGCAAGGGCAGCTCCGGCATGAATACGGGCATCATAGATATTAATGCCATCGAGTGTGCTGTCCAGCCTCGCAAAATAAATGTACTCGAAAATACAGTGTGCGTGTGTATCTTGATATAGCTGGCAGTTAGAGGTAATCCCTGTTGCTGTTATGGTAATAATTTCTCCGGGACGGATATCGCGGATGAATTCGGCGCCGATCGCAGCAAGGGCGCAGCTCTCGGAAGCGAGGATGTAAGAGGCGCCGTGCCTGCCAAGGCAAAGAGGTTTTAGACCCAGGGGATCGCGGACGCCTATTAACTTGCGAGGGCTGGCAATGACCAGCCCATAGGCTCCGCGTATTTTTCTCGCCGTACGAAGAATTGCCTCCTCCACATTGTTGGTGTTAACTCTTTCCCTGGCAATGTAGTAAGCGATTACCTCTGAATCTGTGGTTGTATGGAAGATTGCCCCTACTCGTTCCAGCTCACTTCTGAGTTCCTGTGTATTTATTAGGTTCCCATTATGGGCCAGAGCAAGCGTTCCTTTTATGTAGTTTAGTACAAGAGGTTGTGCATTTGATAGAACAGCAGCACCTGTGGTGGAGTAACGGACGTGGCCGATACCGAGATTGCCATGAAGTGTAGAGAGAATCTCCTCCTTGAATACTTCACTTACCAACCCCATTCCTTTATGGAAATTCATATTGCCTTTCGGCCCCCCTGTATTACATACTGCAATACCACAGGATTCTTGACCGCGGTGTTGTAAAGAACAAAGTCCATAGTAAATGGAAGATGTTACATCCTCTCCATTAGGATTGAAAATACCGAACACGCCGCAAGCTTCTTTTATCTTCAAATCGTACTCTGATTCCATGTGATAAACTCCTTAGATGTAAAATAGCAGTTGGCCGTAGGTCGGATAAGGAAGCAGCATATCGGGAATTTCTGTCTCTATCTTATTAGCTACCTCTTTTAATTCGTTCATGATAGGAAGAACCTTTTCATGGAATAAATCGGCCCGTTTTTGTATATCCTTCACCGATTCGGCTTCTATAGTGACTTCTTTCAGTTCTTCTATCTTGAAAGAGAGGGCATTGGAAGCTTCGGTCAGGCTTTTCACAAGGGTTTCTTCCGAAGCGGTGGAGAGGTTAGGAATTAAGGCCTTTTTCTCTGCAGCATTTTTAGCGATGGAAGCGGAATAGTTGTTAACGGCAGGAAGGAAGTCTTTTACGAGCATTTCCTGCATGGTTTTCGATTCGATGGCAATTGTCTTTGCATAGTTTTCCAGTAGAACTTCATAGCGGGAGAAAATCTCTCCTTTCGTAAAGACGCCATGTTTCGTAAATAAATCCACATTTTTGTTAGCAATAAAATGTGGGAGAGCCTCCGGAGTGGAAACCAGATTGTAAAGACCTCTTTCCTTGGCCTCCTTCACCCATTCCTCGGTATAGCCATTGCCGTTGAAGATTACTTTTTTATGTTTTTTGATTGCTCGCTTCAATAATTCGTGCACCGCATGTTCCATCTCTTCCGGAGTGGTATCCTTCAGTTCATCGTAGAATTGTGACAGTGATTCAGCTACGGCAGTGTTCAGTACCATATTCGGGTTTGCCACGGAGGCGGAAGAGCCGAGCATACGGAATTCGAATTTATTGCCGGTAAAGGCAAATGGTGAGGTCCTGTTTCTGTCGGTGGTATCTTTAATGAAGTGGGGAAGTACATGTGCGCCGGTTTCCAGCTGTACCGGATGTGCTTTTCCAAAGTAGGAATCCTCTTCAATCGATGTTAAGATGGCTTCCAATTCATCCCCGATGAAAATGGAAACGATTGCCGGAGGTGCTTCATTGCCGCCAAGGCGATGATCGTTACCGGCACCGGCAGCGGCTACTCTCATAAGATCCGCATAATCATCCACTGCTTTAATGACTGCCATCAGAAATACAAGGAACTGAGTATTTTCCGCAGGGGTTTTGCTGGGATCTAATAGGTTTATTCCGGTGTTCGTAGAGATGGACCAGTTATTGTGCTTTCCGCTTCCGTTAATACCGTCAAAAGGTTTTTCATGCAATAGGCAGACAAGGTTATGTTTTTCAGCCGTCTTTTTCATGACTTCCATGACAAGCTGATTATGATCGACAGCTACGTTGGTAGTATCGAAAATAGGTGCAAGCTCATGCTGCGCGGGAGCAACTTCGTTATGTTTTGTTTTGGAGGGAATGCCAAGTTTCCACAATTCATCGTCCAGATCGTGCATGTAAGAGGCAACTGTTGGCTTTAGAGCACCGAAATAGTGATCTTCCATTTCCTGACCTTTCGGAGCCTGGGCACCGAACAGAGTTCTTCCCGTGAAAATAAGGTCACGGCGCTTCTTGTATAAGTCCTTCGGTATCAAAAAGTACTCCTGTTCAGGACCTACGGTGGTGTTGACACTCGTTACCTCTTTATTTCCCAGAAGATGAAGCATTTTTACCGCTTCTTTGTTTAGGGTCTCCATGGAACGAAGAAGCGGCGTCTTTTTATCGAGTGCTTCGCCGCTAAAGGAACAAAAGGCTGTCGGAATACAAAGAGTACGATCTTTAATAAAGGCCGGTGAAGTGGGGTCCCAGTTTGTATATCCCCTCGCTTCAAAGGTGGCACGCAGGCCGCCGGAAGGGAAGCTGGATGCATCCGGTTCTCCTTTTATCAGTTCCTTACCGGAAAATTCCATAATAATCTCACCATTTCCGTCCGGAGAGATAAAGCTGTCGTGTTTCTCAGCGGTAAATCCAGTCATAGGCTGGAACCAATGGGTAAAGTGTGTTGCACCATTTTCAACCGCCCATTCTTTCATAGCAACCGCTACTGAATTGGCAATATCCAATTCCAGATGGGTCCCGTTTTCAGTTGTCTTGCGGAGGGCTTCATATACGTCCTTCGGGAGTTTGTTGCGCATTACTTTGTCATTAAAAACCAGGCTTCCGTATAAAGTAGGGATATCTTTTGGCATGTCATAATTCTCCTCTCAAAAAAATGTAACAGGGTGCTTTTCTACAAAATAAAAAAGGCACTTCGGATGCGTCCATCCAAAGCGCCTTTGCTTTATGGAGTGAGTATTACACGAAGAAAAAGAATTGTCAAGTATTTTTGGAAAAATTATTTGGGGGATTTACAAACAAGGAAAAATAAGATATAGTAATTCTATGGTTTTTTACGATTAACGGCAATGGCGTCGGTTACCCTTATATATTAGGGAATCCGACGCCTTTTTTGTGTTTTATATTATTTAAAGTGGTACAGGAGGAAGATGTGATGGCAGTAAAATATGTTTTTGTTACAGGCGGTGTGGTATCAGGACTTGGAAAGGGAATTACCGCAGCATCGCTCGGCCGTCTTTTAAAGGCGAGAGGTTATAAGGTAACGATGCAGAAACTTGATCCCTATATTAATGTAGATCCCGGCACAATGAATCCGATTCAGCATGGGGAGGTCTTTGTAACAGATGACGGTACGGAAACGGATCTGGACCTGGGACATTACGAGAGATTTATAGATGAAAGTCTGGATAAGAACTCCAACGTGACAACGGGTAAAATATATTGGTCTGTACTTCACAAAGAGCGCCGCGGAGACTACGGCGGAGGAACGGTACAGGTCATTCCGCATATTACCAATGAGATAAAAGGATGTTTTTATCAGGCGAAGACGCAGGATGAGGAACGAATTGCAATCATCGAGGTGGGAGGTACGGTGGGCGATATTGAGAGTCAGCCCTTTTTGGAGGCCATCCGGCAGTTTCAGCATGATGTGGGGCATGAGAATGCTATTTTAATTCATGTTACTCTGATTCCTTATTTGAAAGCATCGGGGGAATTAAAGACAAAGCCTACACAGGCTAGTGTGAAAGAGCTTCAGGGAATGGGGCTGCAGCCTGATATCTTGGTCTGTCGGTCGGAATACCCCATCTCCTCTGAAATAAAAGATAAGATCGCCCTGTTTTGTAATGTGCCAAAAAGCCATGTATTGCAGAATTTGGATGTAGAATATCTTTACGAAGCACCCTTGGCAATGGAGAGAGAGAACTTGGCACAGGTAGTGTGTGAATGTCTTCGTTTACCATGTCCGGAACCTGATTTGGAAGATTGGAAGCGTATGGTGAATGACCTGCGGCATCCGGAAGCGGAGGTTGAAATAGCTGTCGTAGGAAAATATATACAGCTTCATGATGCCTATTTAAGTGTTGTGGAAGCATTAAAACACGGTGGAATTGCCTGTCATGCCAGTGTAAAGATTCGCTGGATAGATTCCGAATTGCTTACGGAAGATAATTATGAAGAACTGTTAGGCGGTTTGAGTGGGATACTGGTTCCGGGCGGTTTCGGAACAAGAGGAACGGCAGGGAAGGTTCTGGCAGTAAAATATGCGAGGGAGAATCGCATTCCATTTTTGGGAATTTGTCTTGGAATGCAGGTGGCGATCATAGAATTTGCCCGTAATGTGCTCGCATATCATGATGCGGACAGCATAGAGATAAATCCTAATACGCCGCATCCTGTCATTGACCTTATGCCGGAACAGAATGGGGTGGAGAACTTGGGAGGCACTTTAAGACTTGGTTCCTATCCTTGTAAGTTGAAAAAAGGAACAAGATCTTATGAATTATATGGAACAGAGGAAATTTCGGAGCGTCACAGACACCGCTATGAAGTGAATAACAATTATAGGGAGAAGTTAGAGGAGAGAGGGATGATTCTTGCCGGTCTCTCCCCGGATGACAGGATTGTGGAGATGATTGAAATTGCGGATCATCCGTTCTTCATAGGAACACAGGGACATCCGGAATTAAAGTCCAGACCCAATCATTCACATCCGCTATTTGCGGGACTTGTGTGTGCAGCCGTTGAATATAAGAAAGAAAGAGGTTTTCGATTATGAGAATAGAAGAAGGATTGTATCGACAGCAATTTGAACATGATAACTGTGGTATCGGAGCTGTGGTGAATAGCAAAGGTATTAAAAGCCATAAAACCGTGGAGAATGCTCTGAAGATTGTGGAAAATCTGGAGCATAGGGCGGGAAAGGATGCAGAGGGAAAGACGGGTGACGGTGTTGGAATCCTGCTTCAGATTTCTCATAAGTTTTTTTCGAAGATATGTCAAGAAGAAGGTATCTCCATAGGGGGAGAACGGGAATATGGAATTGCCGTACTGTTCTTTCCTCAGGATGAATTGAAATACAATCAGGCGAGAAAAATGTTCGAGATTATTGTGGAGAAGGAAGGGCTGGAGTTCTTAGGATATCGAAAGGTGCCTGTATGCCCGGAGGTGCTGGGACATAAGGCGTTAGAGTGTATGCCCAATATCGTGCAGGCATTTATTAAGAAGCCGGAAAATGTGGAAAAGGGACTTTCCTTTGATAGAAGGCTGTATATTGCCAGACGCGTATTCGAACAGAGCAACGACAATACTTATGTGGTGTCCATGTCCAGCCGCACCATCGTATATAAAGGGATGTTTCTCGTAAATCAGCTTCGCACATTCTTTACCGATCTGCAGGATGCTCACTATGAATCTGCTATTGCTATGGTACATTCTCGTTTCAGTACTAATACCAATCCAAGTTGGGAACGGGCCCACCCCAACCGTTTTATCGTACATAACGGAGAAATTAATACGATACGGGGAAATGCGGATAAAATGCTGGCAAGGGAGGAAACTATGGTTTCCGATTATCTGAAGGATCAGCTTCATAAGGTGCTTCCGGTCGTGGATACCAGAGGTTCTGATTCCGCCATGTTAGATAATACGCTTGAATTCTTGACGATGAACGGAATGGATCTGCCGTTGAGCGTTATGCTTACAATTCCGGAGCCATGGGCGAATAATAGTACACTTTCTCAGGAACGAAGAGACTTCTACCAATATTATGCGACCATGATGGAGCCTTGGGATGGGCCTGCCTCTATTTTATTTTCTGACGGCGATGTGATGGGAGCAGTTCTTGACAGAAATGGTCTGCGTCCATCCAGATATTATATTACGGTGGATGGTGATGTAATTCTCGCTTCGGAGGTGGGAGTTATTCCTATACCGGAGAAGGACATTATACTTAAGGAACGTTTGCATCCCGGGAAAATTCTGCTTGTGGATACGGTGAAGGGGCAGATTTTCAATGATGATGAATTAAAAGAACTCTATGCCGGAAAGCAACCCTATGGAGAATGGCTGGATAGCAATTTGGTGGAGCTGCATAATCTGAAGATTCCCAATATCCGAGTGGAAGAGTACGAAGGAGAAGCGCTTCGGAGAATGCAGAAGACATTCGGATATACTTATGAGGAATATAGAAAGTCCATTTATAATATGGCGTTGAACGGTTCTGAGGAGATTGTATCCATGGGAACGGATATCCCCCTTGCCGTGCTTTCCCAAAAGCATCAACCCTTATTCAATTATTTCAAGCAACTGTTTGCGCAGGTGACGAATCCCCCCATCGATGCTATCCGCGAGGAGATTGTCACAAGTACGACAGTCTATGTAGGAAAAGATGGAAACCTATTGAAGGAACAGCCGGAGAACTGTCAGGTATTGAAGGTGAATAATCCGATTCTGACCAACACGGATATGCTGAAAATTAAGAATATGAAAGTGAAAGGATTTAAGGTCGCCGTAGTTCCTATTGCGTATTATAAAAGCACACGCCTGGACCGGGCGATTGACAGACTGTTTGTGGAAGTGGATAAGGCTTATAAGGATGGCGCAAACATTCTTGTACTCTCCGACAGGGGTGTGGATGAGAATCATATGCCGATTCCATCTCTTCTGGCCGTGTCTGCAGTACATCAATATTTGGTAAAGACAAAAAAGAGAACTTCGCTTGCGATGCTCCTGGAATCAGGGGAACCGAGAGAGGTGCATCATTTTGCAACACTGCTGGGATATGGAGCTTGTGCCATCAATCCATATTTGGCACAGGATACGATAAAAGAACTGATCGGCAGTAAGCTGCTCGATAAAGATTACTATGCGGCTGTGGATGACTATAACAGTGCTATTTTACACGGAATCGTAAAAATTGCATCCAAGATGGGAATTTCTACGATTCAGTCTTATCAGGGATCGAAAATATTTGAAGCTCTTGGTATCTCTGAAGAAGTAATTGATAAATATTTCGCGGGAACTGTGAGCCGTGTGGGCGGCATTACTTTAAAGGATATTGCTAATGATGTGGATGTGCGTCACTCCAAAGCTTTCGATCCCCTCGGTCTGCCGACCAATTTGGAGCTGGAAAGCATGGGTATCCATAAGCTGCGAAGTGAAGGAGAAAAACACCGCTATAATCCGCAGACGATCCATATGCTGCAGGAGTCCACAAAGCATGGGGATTATAGTATGTTCAAGCAGTATACGGAGCTGGTGGACAGGGAACAGAGCGGTTATCTGAGAAGCTTGATGGACTTTAAATACCCGGAAAAAGGAATCTCCATCGAGGAAGTGGAGAGTGTGGATGAGATTGTAAAGCGTTTTAAGACCGGTGCTATGTCCTATGGTTCTATTTCCCAGGAGGCTCACGAGACACTTGCTACCGCCATGAATATGCTGCATGGTAAGTCTAATGCCGGCGAGGGTGGTGAGAGCGATGAGCGTCTGGACAGTGCAGGAGGTGCTGTGGATCGCTGTTCCGCAATTAAGCAGGTGGCTTCCGGACGCTTTGGTGTTACGAGTCGCTATTTGGTCAGTGCAAAAGAAATTCAAATTAAGATGGCGCAAGGGGCAAAACCCGGTGAAGGCGGTCACCTGCCCGCTAAGAAGGTTTATCCGTGGATTGCGAAAACGAGACATTCCACACCAGGTGTAAGTCTTATTTCACCGCCTCCTCATCATGATATTTATTCTATCGAGGACTTGGCAGAACTTATTTATGACCTGAAAAACGCAAATAAATATGCGAGGATTTCGGTGAAGCTCGTTTCAGAAGCCGGAGTGGGTACGGTTGCTGCCGGTGTCGCAAAAGCCGGAGCACAGGTTATTTTGATTTCAGGATATGATGGAGGTACCGGAGCAGCGCCTCAAAGTTCGATTCATAATGCAGGGCTTCCGTGGGAGCTCGGTTTGGCCGAGACTCATCAGACACTTTTGAAGAACGGACTTCGCAGTCGTGTTATGATCGAGACAGACGGTAAGTTGATGAGCGGTCGTGATGTGGCTGTGGCTGCTTTGCTGGGTGCGGAGGAGTTCGGTTTTGCGACAGCACCTCTGGTGACGGTAGGCTGTGTTATGATGCGGGTTTGTAATCTGGATACCTGTCCGGTGGGTGTGGCAACCCAGAATCCAGAGCTGCGAAAGCGTTTCGCTGGGAAACCGGAATACGTAATTAATTTTATGCGCTTTATCGCGCAGGAGCTGCGTGAATATATGGCGAAGCTGGGTATACGCACATTGGATGAGATGGTTGGGCGTACCGATCTGCTGAGGCAAAAGGAAACTCCGGAAAGTTCTATGGCTTTCCAGATGGATTTGAGCGCAGTTTTAAATAATCCTTATGTGGGAGCAGACACGAAAGTTACTTTTGACCCTGCTCAGGAATATGATTTCCGACTGGAAGAGACAAAGGACGAAAATGTACTTCTCAAAGAGCTGAAAACAGCAGTGGAAAAGGGAAAGAGATCCAAACTTGAAGTTTCTGTTAGCAATACAGACAGGGCATTCGGAACAATTCTCGGCGCAGAGATTACAAGAAAACATAAGGAAGGGCTGCCGGAGGATACCATTACTGTTTCCTGTACAGGAGCGGGTGGACAGAGCTTCGGCGCATTTATACCGAAAGGTCTCACTTTGACTCTTTGCGGTGACTGTAATGATTATATGGGCAAGGGCTTGTCCGGCGGAAAGATTGTGGTGTATCCGCCGAAGGAGAGGAATTATAAAGCGGAGGAAAATGTAATTACAGGAAATGTTGCACTTTATGGTGCTACCAGCGGAACCGCCTACATATGTGGGGTAGCAGGAGAGCGTTTTGCAGTCCGTAACTCAGGGGCTCATGCGGTTGTAGAGGGCTTAGGAGAACATGGCTGCGAATACATGACCGGCGGACGTGTAGTTGTGCTTGGCAGAATAGGAAAGAACTTCGCAGCCGGAATGAGCGGAGGTATCGCTTATGTGCTGGATGAGAAAAATGATCTGTATAAGAATCTGAATAAAGAGATGGTATTCGTTGAGAAAGTGGAGACAAAGCCTGATATTCAGGAGCTTTATGATATGATTGCAGCTCATGTGGAAGCTGTCGGCTCTGAGAAGGGACAGGAGATATTAGCGCATTTTCAGGAGTACCTGCCCAAATTCAAGAAAATTGTTCCTGAGGATTATAAGAAAATGACCACTCTTGCAGCGAGATTGGAAGAGCAGGGTATGTCTCAGGAACAGGCACAGCTGGAAGCGTTCAATGAGAATTTTAGTAAAGGAGCTGAGTAAGAATGGGAAAGCCGACAGGATTTTTAGAGTATAAGAGGGAAAGTGCTAAGCAGGAGGAGCCGAGACAAAGAATCGGACACTTTGGAGAAATTAAGAAGTATTTATCCAAAGAAGAGCAACAGAAGCAGGGAGCCCGCTGCATGGAATGCGGCGTTCCGTTCTGCCAGTCAGGAATCCTGCTGGGAGGAATGGCTTTGGGATGCCCGCTGCACAATCTGGTGCCGGAAACCAACGATTTGGTATATACAGGAAATTGGGAACAGGCTTATCTGCGCCTTTCCAAGACCCATAGCCTGCCGGAATTTACCGGCAGAGTATGTCCGGCTCCCTGTGAGGCATCCTGCACCTGCGGACTGAACGGAGAACCGGTAGCTATCAAGGACAATGAACATGCTATCATCGAAACTGCTTTTGAAATGGGATGGGTAAAGCCACAGATTCCCGAGATAAGGACAGGGAAGAAAGTTGCCATAATCGGCAGCGGTCCCGCCGGTCTGGCAGCGGCGCAGCAGCTTAACAGAAGAGGGCATCAGGTAACTGTATTTGAAAGGAGTGACCGGATCGGAGGACTTCTGCGCTACGGAATCCCCAACATGAAGCTGGATAAAGCGGTAATTGACCGAAGGGTACGGCTGATGGAGGAGGAAGGTGTTATTTTTAAAACAGGGATGGATGTAGGTAAGGACATAAAGGTCTCTGAACTGAAGAAAGAGTTTGATAGAATTATACTTTGTTGCGGAGCTTCCAATCCGAGAGATTTGAAGGTTCCCGGAAGAGATGCCAATCATATCTTTTTTGCGGTAGATTTTCTCACAGCGGTGACAAAGAGCGTTTTCGATCCTGATTTTAAGGCGCAGAAGCTCGCACCGGTCAAAGGAAAGCATGTATTGGTCATCGGCGGCGGCGATACAGGAAACGATTGTGTCGGTACGGCGGTTCGTTTGGGAGCCAAATCCGTAATCCAACTCGAGATGATGCCGAAGGCTCCCGACACGAGAGCGGACAATAACCCATGGCCTCAGTGGCCCCGTGTTTCCAAGACGGATTACGGCCAGGAGGAGGCAATTGAAGTATTCGGCCATGATCCAAGGATTTATCAGACTACGGTGACAGAGTTCATAAAGGATGAAAGAGGAAATGTTCAGAAAGCTAAGATTGTGAAATTAGAGAGCAAAAAAGATGAAAAGACGGGACGTATGAACATGGTGCCGGTAGAAGGATCCGAAGAGATCATTGATGCGCAGCTCGTTCTGATTGCGGCTGGTTTTTTGGGCAGTGAGAAATATGTGACGGAAGCTTTTAAGGTGTCTGTGAATGAGAGAGATAATGTGGAGACTAAGCCGGAGGAATATGAGACTAGTGTCCCCGGTATTTTTGCGGCAGGGGATGTGCGTAGAGGGCAGTCTCTGGTAGTATGGGCGATTCGGGAAGGGCAAAAGTCTGCGGAAGCGGTAGATGCCTCGCTAATGGGCTATTCGAACCCATAAACTTCTAGAGCGATTCTATTGACAATATGAAAGTCCATTGCTATAATGCAACCAAAATTTTATGGTATTAAGAGAGGAGATAATACAATGGAGAACTATACGAGAGAAGCAATACTGCGTATGGCTGAGGAAGAGGATGTGGAATTTATCCGCCTGCAGTTTACGGATATGTTCGGTACGTTAAAAAACATTGCGATTCCCTCCACTAAACTGGAGAAGGCTATGGATAACCGCTGTGTCATAGATGCGTCCTCCATCGGAGGATCTATACGCGATGAGGAAGTTGATATGTATCTGCATCCGGATCTGTCAACCTTTACGATTCTACCGTGGCGGCCGCAACAAGGGAAGGTTGCCCGATTTATCTGTGATATCTATCAGGAAGACGGTACAGCTTATAAGGAGAGCCCGCGTTTCATTCTCGACCAGGTTGTGGCAAAAGCTGTGAGTGCAGGATATACGTTGATGGTAAACCCGGAGTGTGAATTTTTCCTTTTTCATACGGATGATAATGGAATGCCGACAACAACAACTCATGAAAAAGCAGGATATATGGATTTAAGCCCGGTTGATTTGGGTGAAAATGCCAGAAGAGATATGGTGCTGACACTGGAAGAAATGGGATATGAAATCGAATCATCTCATCATGAGATCGCTCCGGGACAGCAAGAAATTGATTTTCAATTTTCCGATGTACGAGAGACAGCCGATAAAGTAATGACCTTCAAGGTGGCAGTGCGTACTATTGCTAAGAGACACGGCCTTCACGCTACCTTCATGCCAAAGCCCAAAGCAGGAGTAAATGGTTCCGGTATGCATATCAATATGTATCTTATGAAAGATGGAAAAAATATTTTATCAGACGCCGAAGATGAGATTGGATTGAGTAAAGAAGGGTATTCCTTTATGGCAGGGATTCTGGCACATATTAAAGGAATGACTGCGGTGTGTAACCCTCTTGTGAACTCGTATAAAAGACTGGCACCGGGATTCGAAGCACCTTCTGATATTACTTGGTCAACGAAGCAGCGTACGGCACTCGTTCGCGTACAGACACAGAGGGAAGAGGGGGCAAGATTGGAACTGAGAAGCCCGGATTCCGCATCGAATCCATATCTGGTATTTGCTTTATGTCTGGCAGCAGGTCTGGATGGAATAGAAAAGAATATGCGGATAACTAAGGAGCTGAAAGAGAATATTCGAAGATTCTCAAAAGAAGAAAAGAAGCAGGCAGGTATCGATACTCTGCCGGAAAATCTGAGCGAGGCTCTGGATGAATTCGCCAAAGATCCGCTTATAAAAGCTGTTCTGGGGGAGACTTTTGTAAACTGCTACCTGAAAGCTAAGCAGAAAGAGTGGGAAAGATACATGGAGCAAGTTTCTGAATGGGAAATTGAACAGTATTTGTACCGTGTATAAATGCTGATTATTTAGTTTTGCAATTGTCTAATAATAAATAAAATAGGAGGTAGTACATGAGCATCATTATCGTCGCTTTACCGAAAATTGAAGATGCAAAAAAGATACGGAAAATACTGATTCAGCATGGATTCGAAAATACCGTAGCATGTACGACCGCCGCTCAAGTCCTGAGTGAAGTCAATAAAGGCCTATCAGGACTGGTTATAAGCAGCTATAAGCTTCCAGATATGTATTATGGAGAACTGAACGATCTTTTGCCCGAATTCTTTGAACTATTGCTCATAGGTTCTCCCAGTGTGGTCAGTTCTGCAGAAATAAGCGTTATGGCCGTGACAATCCCAATTCGTACTTTTGAGTTAATAAATACCGTGGAAATGCAACTTCGTCAAATTGGGCGAAGGTTAAAAAAAGAAAAGAAAAAAGGAAAGATACGTAGCGAGCAGGATGAAAATTATATTAAAAATGCAAAACTTCTTTTGATGGAAAGGAACCATCTGACAGAAGAGGAAGCATATAGCTATATACAGAAATGCAGTATGGACAGCGCCACTAATATGGTGGAAACGGCGCAGATGATCTTAACACTGATTTATGATGAGATATAAAGTGTATCGTACAGTTACTCCTCATTAAAATACCATATTATTGCCGCGGTTCGCTTTTTAGAAAGCAGGATAATACCTCATCTACAAACCTTTCCCGTTCATTGATCCACGGATTGTGGCCGGAATGTTCAAACCATACAATTCTTTTATCGGGTGCATTCAGTAGCCGCTCGTATTCCTCGACCAGCACGGTAGGTGCGTTGATATCATGCCGCCCCAGAAAGAAGTAGACGGGAACGTTCAGTTCGGTGTAATCCGTCCTCATGTCGATATCATAAAGCTGCTGGTACACATGGCCAAACGTATTGATAACGCCGCGGGCATAGTTTATTTTATCGAGCAGCCCATATTCGGAAGAACCGATATCCCGTAAGGTATTGTAACCGGGGTTCTGGATACTTGGATTGCTTGTCATGTAGCTGTTTAGGTAATTAATGTATGCTGCGCTTTTCCACGTGACATCTTTGCCGTAATAGGGCGGTTCACCGTTTTCCACAAGCTGTTCTATGAGAGCAGTATTGCCATTATCTCTAGCGATTTCCATCGCCTTTGCGTAGTCCATGCATTCGGTTTCGACAAAATCAATCATCTGTCCTGTGCCGATTAAGGCGTGGTAGGATTCAGGATCTTTGTCAATCAGGAAAATTCCCAATGCACTGCCCCAAGATTCGCCTATTAAATATATTTTTTCTTGTGAAAAACGTTCCTTTAAATACTCCGTCAACGCGCGGCCATCTTGAAGGTAGGTATCTACGGTGATGTCCTTCGTTTTCTCGGCATAGTAGGATTTGCCGGAACCGGGCTGATCCCAGTTCACAACGACAAAGTGTTTTTCCAGTTCTGCCAACTCATGGCGTACTGCAGCCATCTGCGTGCCGCCGGGGCCTCCCGCCAGAAAGAGCAGCACAGGTTTGCTCTTATCCCAACCTCTCAGGCTGACCCACTGTTTTCTGCCGTTGAGCTCAAGCCCTGTCAGTTCTGCAATACTGTTTTCGGGCATGTTTCCATTCTCGTCGATAATGCGTGGGGTGGATGCAGTTAATTGTGTGAAAGCGACAAAGATTAGGTTAAAAACCATCACCCCGGAAAAGAACAGTGCCATCTTTTTCAGGCGTGTGATCTGCCTTGGATTCGGCTTGCCGAGGAGTCGTGCGATGATGCGATGTACTAACAGGAGCAATAGCCCTGCAAGTGCGATGACGGATAGTGCGGTCATAATAAGAAATAGGATTGTTTGAATCATGATAAGGCCTCCATTATTTTATGGGTTATCAAATAAGCTGTATGACAGACTCATTGCTATCATAGCAATCGAATCTGTCATACAGCTTAATCCAATCTTAAATCTACCTTAAATCGTAGAAATCGTAATTCTAAAGGCACAGCCCTTATCGCCGCCTTGGGACAATGTCAAATTGCCTCCGTGTGCCTCGGCGATTTTCTTCGCAATAGAAAGGCCCAACCCGCTGCCGCCGGTTTCGGAGTTGCGGGAATCATCCGCCCGGACAAAAGGCTTGAAAATATCCTGTACGAGATGGGTAGGAATTCCAATTCCATCATCGCCAAAATCGATTACTGCTTGATGATTTTTTACTGTCAGACTTACGGTAACTTTTGTTCCCTGTAAGTTATATCGTAACGCATTGCTTGCAAGGTTCTGAATGATTCGCCCGAAATGGTTTGTATCCAGCAGGACAAAAATACCGTCTTCGGGAATATGGAATTCATATTCAAAGCCCGCCTGTTCTAACTGGGGCACAAGCTCGCCGCATAGCTGGCGGAGGGTTTCACTTAAATCAGTTTCTTCTGTCTTTAAGGAAAACTCCGGGCTGTCCATTTTGGAAAGCTCAAATAGCTCATTGAGCAGACGGTTCGCCCTCTGACTGTTTTGATGAATGATCTTTAGTTCGGGAAATTCAGATTTTTGCATAAGTAATTCTGTATACCCCTGTATACTGGACAGCGGATTCTTGAGGTCGTGAGAGATATCGAGAATCAACCGCCGTCTATCCTCCTCTGACTTTTTACGAAGAGAAATCTCACTCTCGATCCGGGCTGCCATATCGTTAAAAGTATTCTGCAACTCAGCAAACTCATTTTTCAGGTGCAAATCCACCCGTGCGGAATAATCACCCTCACGTAAAAGCCTTGTACCATAACAGAGCTTTTGCAAAGGGTCTGTAATTTGCGCAGCAGTGATTCTGGAATAGATCATTGTTAGAATGGCGAGTAACAAAAGATACACGGCAACAGCTACAGCAAAAACAAGTGCGGCTCATCTTCGATCCGACTTCGGATGCGGCTGATATGAACCATCACAGTGTTATCGTCATAATAGAATTCATCATCCCAAACTGCTTGATAAAGCTGCCGTTTTGTGAAAACTCGCTCTGGGTTTTCCATAAAATACAGAAGTAGTTTATACTCCTTTGCGCCGAGTTCAATAAGTTCTCCATCTTTAAAGACACAGCATTTTTCTTTATTGATAGATAGGTTTCCATATGTAATGCTTGTAGTGACCTTTTCTCTAGGTTGCAGATATTCATTACTCCGGCGTAACTGTGCACCTACACGCGCTATTAACTCAGCAACAGAAAACGGCTTAGAGAGGTAGTCGTCCGCGCCTAGTCCAAGTCCTAATACCTTGTCCATGTCCTCCGTCCTTGCGGTCAAAAAGATAACGGGGATAGTGCTGCATTCCCGTATTTTGCGAAGCAGATTAAAGCCGTCCATCACTGGCATCATGACGTCAAGAATTGCTAAATCTATATTCTGAGACATCAGGATGTCCCATGCCTCCTTGCCGTTTCGTGCTGTTAAGACATCGTATCCATTTTCCTCAAGACTGATTTTTATCAGATTTCGGATGTCCATCTCGTCATCCGCAATTAAAATAGTCATATAGTTTTCATACCTCCCCGATGTGCAGTTATTATATAATCTAGAAATAGAACATCTTTTCAAAATCCGTTTCTAAAGCAATACATAAAATCAAAGCAAGTTTTGCAGTAGGATTATATTGTCCGGTTTCGATAGAACTAATAGTATTTCTTGAAACACCTACTAACTCGGCCAATTGTTTTTGGGATAAATGTTGCTTGGTACGTATTTCCCGTAATCTGTTTTTTAGAATTAATTGTTCATTCATGATTCACCGCCTATTTTAAAAAGGTTACTGCAAAGCCAGGGTTAGAAATGTGATACAAACAACAGTGCCGATAATAATTTTGAATAATTCTGTTTTCCTTTTGGTGATTACAAATATTCCTAGACTTTCACAGCTTAGATATCCGAAGATTACAGCTAATAACGAATAGATTTCCTCATATGTTTCCGTATACAGATGGTAAACAGAAAGAATGATAAATATGAAAAGCATACCCCAAACGCCATATTTTCTTCCGTAAGCATGAATGTACAACTTTCCTTCATCTTTTCTTTCATCTCTGCTCATTTTTAAGATTTCTTCCTTTTTCATATGATATCCCCTTCAGAATTTAAGATAGCATAATTAACATAGATTGATATGCCAAGTATACTTGTTATCTATATAATATTCATGCCAAGTGTACTTGTCAATAATAAATTTCATAATTTATAATTTAGATATATGAAGTCTACTAAATGGTAGCCCTCGTATCTTTTGATGTAATGATTCCTATAACCTTGTAAAAAGTTTATTGCTAAGATATAGTAAAATCAATGAATTTAAATATGATAGTGGCTACACTAAAGAGAAAAAGCAGTTGTAGAGGAGGCACGTAGATGGATTTAAAGGAGATTATGCAGGAAAATATATTTGTTGTTATTGGAGATACAACTAATAAAGAGAAATATGCCTGCAAAATAAAAGAAGGTTTAATTGAGCATGGATATAAAGTATATGCGGTAGGAAAAGAGTTGAGTTCTATCAATGAGATACCGGAAGACATCGATATTGTCGATTTGTGTATCAATCCGATAAGAGGGTTAGAGCTAATGAAGGAGAGTAAGAAGCAGTGTAAATGTGTTGTGATACAACCCGGAGCTGAAAGTGAAGCATTATTGGAATATTTGGAACAAAATAGGATCCCCTATATTCAAGGATGTTTATTGGTGGGGTTGAGGTTATATACAAAGGCAGAATAACAATTAGTTTCATATGAAAGTATATTGATTTTGAATGAAGATAAATGTATAATCGAATATATAAGTAATTGCGAAACAGATTAGTTGTGAAAATTTCATACACAATAAATACAGATTGTGAAGAAAGATGGTATGAAAGCTTTCCATACTCTGGTTATGCCAAGCACTACGCTGAGCCAGAGAAGAAATCCTTTTCAGCAAGGGCTTCAAGTATTCCTATATAGGGCGAAAGGAGGTGGTAAGGTTGAAGGAACGGCAGGATAAAATTTTTGCTATCTTTGCTGATCGCCCGAATATCACAGTGAAGGAGTTGGCTGCACTTCTCAATGTATCTGAAGTCACTGTCCGAAAAGACCTTTCTGCACTTGAGAATAGCGGAGTTTTACGGCGTACTCATGGAGGTATTGCTCAAGTTTCCTCAGATTCCATAGAGAAGAGATTACAGTTTCGTTATAATGAAAAGCTTAAGATAGCGAAGGAAGCAGTGAAGCTCGTTGAAGACGGAGACTGTATATTGCTAGAGGCAGGTTCTACCAATGCACTGTTTGCAAGGGAACTGACGGAACAAAAGGAAGTTAAAATTATAACCAATTCACTGTATATTCCCAAAATGCTAAAGGACAGACGTAACGTTCATATTACGGTATTGGGCGGATATTTCCAGGCAGAAGCGGAGGCTATGGTCGGTCCTCTTACAAAGCTTCTATTGAGTAATCTTTCTGTTGACAAAGCATTTATCGGTATGGATGGTTTCTCAGAGCAGTTAGGATTTACTTGTGGTGATTTTATGAGGGCGGAAGTTGGAAAAGAAATGTGTGATAGAGCACGGAAGGTATTTGTTCTTTCAGAATCTTCGAAATTTGAAAATGTAGGGCTGACTACAGTAGCAGAGTTTTCAAAGATAAATACGGTTATTTCGGACAAGGATATTCCTCCGAGAGCCGCCGGGATTCTGAAGAAGTATCAAATCAATACAATAATAGTAGAATAGGAGTGTTAGAATGAATCAGACAATTATTAACGTTGGTCTTATCGGATATGGGCTTAGTGGTCGGGTTTTCCATGCCCCCATATTAACGAGTGTTCCTGGATTTCATCTTCATACGGTGTATGAAACCAGGCCTGAAAATATTGCTTTAATTAATAAGCGCTATCCCGAAGCTAAGGTAGTCGCTGATACCGATGAGATTTTTCGAAATGAGAATATTGAATTAGTTATCGTAGCGACTCCGAACCATGTTCATTTCAGCTACGCTAAGAAAGCGCTGGAAAGCGGTAAGAATGTTCTGGTGGAGAAACCATTCACCTGTACGAGTGAGGAAGCCGATGAGCTGATTTCTATTGCAAAGAAGATAGGTAAAGTATTAACTGTAAACCATAACCGGCGTTGGGATGGTGACTTTAGAACGGTCGAAAAGGTAATAAAGAGTAATCTGCTGGGAGAAATTGTGGAATACGAAGCTCATTTTGATAAGTTCAGACCGGAGCCTGGGGTTAGCTGGAAATACCAAAAGGCATCACAGGCATCGGGAACATTGTATGATCTAGGTTCTCATTTGATCGATCAGGCTCAGTGTTTATTCGGCTTACCGGAGGAGGTATTCGGATATATTGATGTGCAGAGGAAGAATGCCGAGGCTGTGGATAGTTTTGAAGTGATTCTAAGATATCCCGATAAGAAAGTTACATTGAAATCCGGTATGATGATTCGGGAAGCAGCACCTCATTTCAGCATTCATGGAAGAAAGGGCTCCTTTATAAAATATGGAGTAGATATTCAGGAAGAGGAACTTAATAATGGGAAGATTCCAAAAGAATGCAAAGACTGGGGACTGGAGCCTGAAGTAATGTATGGAAAAATCAATACAGACATAGAAGGACTGCATGTCACCGGAATAATAGAAAGTGAAGCCGGTGATTATCGTGAACTCTACCGCAATGTATACGGAGTGCTGACGGAAGGGGAGGAACTTGCAGTAACGGCTCAGCAAGCGCGTAATACCATTCGGATTATTGAATTAGCGGAGCAAAGCAGTGAAGAAAAGCGTTGGATGAGATTCGAATAAATACAGTTTACATATTTAATAATGTTACTGCTAAGAAAAACTTAGAGCCGCAGTGTCAGCGGCGGAACGGAGATTTCTATGGATGATTTGAAAGAATTATTGGATGAACTGGAACAACAGGAACGAGAACTACAGTTTAATGAATTTACGAGTGAAACTGCTTTGGAGATTGGAATGCTTATTATTAAGAAGGCCAAAGAAAATAATCTCGCTATAACGATGGATATTACCCGTAATGGACATCAGCTATTTCACTATGCATTTGATGGTACAGGACCGGATAACGACCAGTGGATCATTCGGAAGAATAGAGTCGTTAACCAATTTAATAAAAGCTCCTATCATGTTGGGACTGAACTGAGAGGTGCAGGTAAGACTATGGAGGAGAGAAGTCTGTTGAGTAGTTTCGAATATGCAGCTCATGGGGGGGCCTTCCCAATTATTATAAGAAATGTTGGTGTGGTAGGTACCATTACTGTATCGGGGCTTCCCCAGCAGGAAGACCATGCGCTAGTCGTATCCGTTATTAAGGAGTTTTTAAATCTAAAATAATAAGTTGTTAAGTTTTAAGCCTGGCCTAGTGGTCAGGCTTTTTTAATAATAGGAAAGTGCTCCTATTACAGAAAATAGATGCGCAGCTACGCGCACGGAATAAAAGCCCTTAATTTACTAGTAAAGTTTCGAAGAAGGATATATAATTATTCTTGAAAGATGATATAATTATTTTAGAATATAGAGGGGAGTAAAATATAATATTAGAAAAAGTAACAAAATAAAAAGGATTCAGAGTGAAAAAAAGTCATAATATTGCACATGTTGTACAAAGAATAATAAAATCGTGAAAGAATATTGACAAAAATAACGGGTGGAAATATAATTATCTCAATAAGTGAAATAATTATTTCATAAAGTCGGAATAATTATCCCACCTTTGATGAAAGGCAAAGGAAGAATATGAGTAATATCAAAGAAGTAGCACAAAGAGCAGGAGTATCGATACCGACGGCTTACAAAGCATTAGGAGGAACCTACTATACGAGTCCGGAGATTCGTAATAAGGTTTTTGAAGCGGCAGAAGAATTAGGTTATGTACATAAGGCTTCAAAGATAAATGGAGACAATTCAGATAAGGTAATAGCTATTGTACTGGATGAGATCATTAACCCATTTTACAGCAATATGATAAAGGAAATGTCAAAGGAATTCGAGAATCTGGGATATCGGCTGATTGTAATGTATAGCAATAATAATCAGGCATGTGAGAAAGCTGATTTCGAGATGATCCTAAAGCATAAGATTAATGGGGCAATTTTTATTCCTTCATTTGAGACGAATGAAGATATTATCAGGCATATGATTGTGAGTAAATTCCCCATGCTCCAACTATTTAGGGATGTATATGAAGGGGTAGATACCTTATTGATCGATGATGAACTTGGCGCTTACTTAGCGGTTCAATATTTGATTCAAAATGGGCATCGGAAGATTATGCTTATAGCGAAGACACATCCATCATTGGTCAGACGTGAGAAAGGCTATATGAAAGCTTTTGAGGAGGCGGGGATATCCTATGAAAGTGAATGGCTCTACCTAATGAATTATGACAATTGTACCAAATCGATGATTAAGCAGAAGATACAGGAGATAAGCCCCACGGCAATTCTTTCCGTAGGAGAGAATATCGGTACGAACGTCATTCAATCTCTGAATGAAATGAATCTTTCAATTCCAGAAGATGTAAGCTTGATTAGCTATGATGACTTTGCTTGGACAGCTACCTATGGTATTACGGCAATTGCCCATTCTTATGAATCGATAGGAAGATTAGCGGCACAGATGATGCATGCACGATTCATGGATATGGGAGAGAAGAAGAGGAAATCCGCGGAACGTTTGATCTTAGACCCGTACTTGATTTCCAGAAACTCAGTTAAAATTATAGGGAGGCAGGAAGAATGAAAAGTAGAAAACAAAAAAGATTATTAGCAATTGTACTTGCAGGAATTATGATGTTTTCATTGGCAGGCTGCGGAAGCGGCGTCAGTAGTGAACCGGTAGCTGATAGTGATTCTGCCGGCGCGGGAGAAACGTCTTCACCCGCTCAGGAGACGACGGACGCACAGGTTAGCTTTGTGTTCGCGGAGCATGTTGCGAATGTGGAAGAGCAATCACCGGCAGTTTACGCAGTCGTACAGGAATATATGAAGCAGCATCCGAATGTAACGATTACGCTCCAGGGAACAACGACCGATGAGCATATTAGAAATATGAAAATGGCAGCCCAGAGCAATTCCCTTCCCGAACTTTTCTGGATGGAGCAGGGAGGCGCTGTTGAGATGGCAAATGCAGGAATATTGGCAGATATCACGGAAGACATAACCGGAGATCAGGCATGGGTGGATAATTTCCTTCCGGGTGTTTTGGATTCTATGAAGATTGATGGAAAGATATATGGAATTCCCTGTGAGCTTCAATCCAATGGTATATGGATGAACAAAGCATTATTCGATGAATACGGCTTGGAAATGCCCGCGACATATGAAGAATTCTTAAATTGTGCGAAGGTATTTAATGACAATGGGATTATTCCTCTGGCGCAGGGAGCCAAAGATACCTTTACTGCTTGGGCATTTGAAAATATGCATTGCAGATTCGGTTTCTTCGATCATATCGATGGCATTATCGAAGGAAGTGATCAGTGGAACAATCCGGATTACCTGAAGTTCTATGAAAAGCTTGAAGACATGAGGAACAACAACGTATTTTCACCCAATGTTTCTAATTTGAATTATGCTCAGTCAGTGGAGGAATTCCTGGCAGGAGAAGCAGCAATGCTCAATTCCGGCGTATGGGATACGAAGAAATTCGACCAAAGCGATCTGGCGAATGATGTATATTACTGGTGGGGACCGACTTTCTCCGATGGAGTCGGCACACAGGAAGTTTCTATGAAGGCGCCGGCACATCCGTATGTTGTTTCCGCTAAGGTGAAAGAGGAACAACCGGAAGTGTATGCAGCGATTATCGATTTCTTGAAATTCTTCTATAGTGAAGAAGGAACGACAATCATTGCAAGAGATAATCAAAGTATCCCGGTAACGAAGTATTCCGGTGAGATCGATTCTGAGAAGTATCCGGTATTCGCTCGTGTTATGGAGAGAATGAATGATGATTGGGCAAGCCCGGCAGTATGTCCTGATATGTATATTTCCGGTCAGCTCATCAATCAGTATAGAGAAAGTATGATAGGTGTTGTGAACGGAACTTACACACCGGAGGAAGCACTTAAATTTATGGACGAACAGCAGAGCATTATCCAATAGTCCATATAATCCAAAAGAAAGGGCCTTTGCCATATGTATTGGTTTAGTAAACGATATACGAAAATAGGGATGATAGCACCAACTATGTTACTTTATTTAACTTACGTCATCATACCGGTTCTGATTGCGTTTTATTATAGCTTTACTAATTTCACAGGAATCGGGAAACCTCAATTTGTCGGATTACAGAATTTTTGGACCTTGTTCCATGACAAAATATTCTACATTGCCTTAAAAAATACTGTAATTGTACTTACCATGACTGTTTTAATGGTGGTACCGGGCTCTTTCTTTTTGGCATTGCTGTTAGATAGAAATTTTAAGGCCAATAAGCTGGCGAAAGCGTTGAACTTTTCGCCGAATATTATTTCGCCTATCTTGGTGGGGTTGATATGGGTATTTATTTTGGACCCGAAGATGGGGCTGATCAATGCGGCACTCAGAGGAATGGGGTTCGATTATTTCCAGCCTGAATGGATAGGAGGGCAAGTGCTTACCCCTTATGCGGTAGCATTTGTGTTTACATGGCAGACAATTGGATATAACGCTACGATCTTCCTGGCGGGACTGAAGATGGTTCCTCATGAGTTGTATGAGGCCAGTGAGATTGATGGAGCTGACAAGGTACAGAGATTAGTATATATAACGCTTCCGATGATTAAACAAACCTTTGTCATTATTATGCTCTTAGTGATCACAGGCTGCTTCAAGATCTTCGAAACGGTATACCAGTTGACAAATGGCGGTCCGAACCATGTTTCAGACTTGTTGGTGACATATATGTATTTCTCAACATTCAATTCTTCAAGATTTGGGTATGGTATGAGTATAGCAGTAGTTACATTTTTACTTACAGCAATTTTTGCCGTTATTTATATTAAGGTAACAAAAGAGCAGATTGGACGGGAGAGTTGACGATGGAAAAGATGGGAAATAGAATTTTAACTATTCTAACATGGATTTTTACAATTATTATAACAATTCCTTTTATATGGATGTTCTTTTTATCCTTTAAAATGGATGCGGAGATTATGGGAAATCCTTTCGCCCTGCCGCAGTCGCTTAACTTCGCCAATTACGAGCATGCTCTTAATATTTTACCATTAGGGAGCATGTACAAGAATACAATTATCATCGTTGTATTTACGCAGATGATTTGCTTGCTCGTAACGTTTATGAGTTCTTTTGCATTAACAAGATTAATGTTTAAGTCAAAAAAATTACAAAATGGGATATATCTGTTCATTTTATTCGGACTGATGATTCCTACATATATTCTATTGTTTCCGATTTACAGAATCAACATTGTGTTCGGTTTGGTAGGAACCTATATATCGGTTATACTGCCCTTGGCAGCCTCGTCGATTTCCTTTAATACGTTATTATTTGTAGGTTTTTTAAAGGGTTTTCCCTCGGAGGTGGAAGAAGCGGCAGTCATCGATGGATGTTCCCTGTGGCAGCTTTGCACGAGGATAACGGTTCCTCTTATAAAGCCGATCATTGCCACGGTAACTGTATTCAATGTTCTGTATGTCTGGAATGAATTTCCGCTGGAGGTGACGTTAATACAAAATCCTGCGATGCGGACAATTTCTATGGGTGTATCCATGTTCCGCGGAAAATATGCGGTGGACTACGGCGGCTTGATTGCCGGAACCCTTCTTATATTAATACCGCAGCTTGTTTTCTACGGATTTTTCCAAAAATATATTGTGGGTGGATTGACGGCAGGAGCGGTAAAAGGATAATACTAAACGGAGGAAAATAAAATGCAGCACAGACCTAAATATCATTTTTTACCTGAAAAAAACTGGATGAACGATCCAAATGCAACTATTTTTTTCGAAGGTACACATCATCTATTTTATCAATATAATCCTACAGATTGGCATTGGGGTAATCTTCACTGGGGACATGCGACGAGTAAAGATTTACTCCACTGGGAACATCAGCCCATCGCATTAACACCTGATATGGAGAACAAAGAGACGGATTGTTATTCGGGATGCAGCTATATACATAATGGGAAAATTGAACTTTTTTATACTAGTGTAGGAAAAGAAGATCACTGTCAGCATGATGGTTCTCAGCAATGGGTGGCTGTTACAGAAGATGGAGTCCGGTGGAAGCAGATAAAAGATAACCCGGTAATGAAAATAGAACCGGAATTCAACGGCGGTAAGAAGCTGACAGAGTGGCGCGATCCCTTTGTTTTCCAGTGGAAAGGCAAAACATATGCGCTGGTAGCAGGTATTGTGGACAATAAATATAGTGCAGTGCATATTTACACGTCGGAAGATATGCGGCAGTGGACTTACGTGAATGAGTTTTTTCGTAATAACTGTGCTAAGGAAGTTATGGAGTGTCCCAATTTAGTTGTTTTTGGAGATAAAGTATTATTTATACATTCCTATTGGGACTTACGTGTACTCCACTATTACGTAGGAACGATTAATGAAGATTGCCAGTTGGAAGTATATAATAAAGGAGACGTAGACTACGGAGATTTCTTCGCATCACAGATTTCTTTCGATGATAAAGGCAGAACCTATCTGTGGGGATGGCTGAGAGAAGATCCGCGCAGAGGCTTATATACGGATGGAGAATGGGCAGGCGTTCAGGCGATTCCGCGAGTGATATCGATTAATGAGGATAATGAACTCGTTATGCAGCGTCTTCCTGAATTTGAGAACTTAAGAAGAGAAAAGGAAGCCATTACCTTGGAAAATTTTTCGGGGGAAAGGATATTCGAAACAAAAAGCAATACGGCAGAAATCAAAGCAGTCATAAAAAGTGATGAAGTATTTACGATACGCATGCTTGCATCCGATGATGGAAGGGAATATACTGATGTAGTATTCAATCCGAGAGAAGGCACTTACTATGCGCCCATGGAGGAGAGCAGCCTGCTGAAGGAAGTGGACAAGAGACCGATCCTCGGATACTTTAAGAAGAGTGAGAATCATGAAGTTGCAATTGATATTCTCCTCGATGGTTCGGTGGCAGAGATATTTGTAGATGATAACTCCGCTATGGCACTGCGCATTTATCCTTCGCTGGAAGGGAAGAATATGAGCTTTTTATCGAAAAATAATGTGGAAAAAGCTAGTATTGAAATCTATGAAATCGAGTTATAACGCGGTAATAACAGAAAATTATCGTGCTGCTGAAGAAAGGAAGAGATGCTTATGTCAAAATGTTATCGTTCGGAATTAGTCGGAGCTTTCGGGTGTCCCATTGATGAAAATCCTACGGGAGTAATGGAAGAGGCGGCGTTTCGTGAAAAAAATTTGGATTACAGATATTTAACGGTAAAAGTAAATCCCGGCGATTTACAGGCGGCGATGGAAGGTATGAAAGCCTTTCAGATGAAAGGAATTAATCTGACCATTCCGCATAAGGTGGAAGTGCTTAAGTATCTCGATGAGCTTTCTCCGGCAGCAGAAATTATAGGGGCAGTCAATACGGTAATTAACCGGGAAGGAAGACTGTATGGAGAGAACACGGATGGAAAAGGATTTATCCAATCGCTGGAGGAAGAAGGCATCTCTCCTTCTGGAAAAAGGGTGACGGTAATAGGTGCAGGAGGTGCGGCAAGGGCAATCGCAGTGGAATGTGCGCTTGCAGGAGCTGTGAAGGTCACTATTATTAACAGAGAAGAGGAAAGAGGGAAAGAACTGGTTGATTTACTGAAAAATAAGACCCGTGCAGAAGCGCAATTTATCCCGTTTCTATCTGGTGTAGATATTGCACAGGAGACTGATATTCTGGTAAATGCTACTTCTATAGGATTGTATCCTGATTGTGATCAGAAACCGGATATTAATTATGATACGATAACGAGCAGGATGGCAGTAGCAGACGTTATATTCAATGATCCTAATACGCAGTTCTTGGCAGAAGCTAAGAAGCGTGGTGCAAAGGTGATTAATGGATTAGGGATGCTGGTAAATCAAGGCGCTCTCAATTTCGAGATGTGGACCGGTGTGAAAGCGCCTGTGGATGTGATGAAACGAGTATTAAAGGAAGAATTTAATTTATTAGGCTGATTGAAGTCTCTTCAATAAAAGATGGCACAGTATGACCGCGACCAGAAGGATAGCAGCCAGAGGCCATAGGTTTTCCCAATGAAAGCTATTGTCTGTCATCAATTGATATCCCCAAGTCGCGGGGAGTGCTTTGCTTGCAATTTGAAATCCCTTGGGAAGGAAATCTACGGGGAACATAATTCCTGACAGCATAATGGAGGGTAGAAATATCATCTGTGAAATCATGATAAGTTTTGCCTGATTTTTTAATGCCAGCCCGAGAAAACTTCCCACACTTAAGGATACTGCGATAAAAAAGGTGAGTGAACAGAAATATAACGGTAAGTTTGCCGGCGGTACTGCGTTAAAAGCGATAGGTGCAACGATATATATTACTGTACACATAATGAATAGATGGATAAAAGCTGATAAAAATGTTGAAATTATGCCGAGGTACATAGGTACTCCGTTAGCCTTGTATACTTTCTTTATATCACTTCCGTATATTTCCACAAGAGAAGGCGGCAGGCCGATTAACGCACCGGTCGATACGCCCAGTATTGTCATAGATGGTATTAGCGTATTTTTCGCTTCTGGGTTAATGGATGTAAAGATTCCTCCCATTACGGCAAAGAACAAAAGAGGAACTACATAACAAGTAATCAGCAACGATTTGCTTCGTATATCCAGTTTCCATTGTAATGCTGCTCCATACAAAAATGCACTCATTTCTTATTCCCCCTCGCTATATCGATAAAATGTTGTTCTAATGTACCCCGATCTATTTTGATGTCTAATATTTCAATTCCCCTTTTCTTGAAGCTTTCGAGTAAAGTCAGCATAGTATCTGCAATATTATCGGATTCAAAGGTTTCATTCCCTTGATCGGTCTTGATATGAAGTGTGTAGCGTTTGCCGAGCTTAGCGGTTAACTCTGCCACGGTACCCATGAAAACAATATTACCATCATTTAAAATAGCAATGCGGTCACATAAGCTTTCGACCTCAGCCATATCGTGGCTGGCTAAAATAATAGTTTTTCCCTGCATTTTTAGTTTTCGGATTTGCTCGTGGAGTGATATTCGGCCTTCTACATCAAGCCCGGCAGTTGGCTCATCAAGGAACACAATATCAGGGTCGCTGATTAGGGCGAGTGCGAGATGTAACCGGCGTTTTTGCCCGGTTGACATATCTGCGTATAGCTTTTTGGCCAATTTATCAATCCCAAGGCAGGTAAGCATAGAATTGTCTATTTTTGTTTTATTCCATTTTGCAAATAAATGTACAGCTTCCATCGGTCTAATATGTGCCGGAAGAGATGCCGATTGTAACTGAATACCCATTCTGCCATTCACCACGATTTTACCGCTGTCATATTTGCGTAAATTCTCGATGCATTCAAGTGCGGTAGTTTTGCCGGCGCCATTCACACCGAGCAATGCGAAAATTTCACCTTTTATCACATGGAAATGTAAGCCTTTTAATACGGTATGCTCACCATAACTTTTTTTTAGATCATCGATTTGTATTGCATAATTCATGTTGATTCCCCCTCCAGCGGATTGTAACCTAAGGTTGTAAAATAGGCACCTAAGGCTGGTTCGATAAACTTGTTAGCAGCAGCTTGCTTTTGATTCCATTCGGTATCCGAATCGCCATAGTTCGAAGCCTCCATAAGTTTAGGCAGCATGCTCATATCCCCGCCTGTAAACGTTATGATCATATCCCAGAAAGCCTCGGCAAAGTTCTGCCCCTGTTCACTTTCGGGCGATATCCCGTCTTCTTGCAGCCGGATTGCTTCATCTTGCAGTCGTGCGAAAGTATCCATCATCTCTAAGCTGCTATCTTTATTGAATCGGCTTCGAAAATGATCGAGAAGGTTGTCGTCGAAATGCTTGATAAGCCAGTAGAACTCATTTTTCATTTGCAGATTTGTGATAATGTCAGCATATTTCTTAAAATCTACCGCTTGCATTTGCAACACTTCTGCACGTAATGTCTCTATTGCTTTTAACGATTCCGATAAGGCTTCTATCTTTTCCCGTATAGCGGTAGCTTGCTCTGTGAGTGCTTTAGCGACATCGTCTGGAGTGTCAAGAGAAATCAGACGATTTTTAATATCATCCAATGAAAAGCCCAGATGTTTCAGGGAAAGGATCTGATAGAGATTAATAACATCTTTGTCGGTATAAAGCCTACGCCCACCTTCGCTTTCTAAAGATGGTGAAAAAAGGCCTTCCTTATCGTAATATTGTAAGGTGCGGACGGTGACGCCCATTTTCTTCGCAACTGCTCCGACTGTCATATATCTTGCTTCTGTTGTTTTACACTTTTCCATATTGCTGCATATACCCCCTTCAACGTCATATCTTCTACCTAGATTATAATTCATTACGTTACGTCACATGCAAGATATTTTTTAATTTTTTTATTTCCAGAAATATTTTCATGCTATAATAATTTTTATATTAATAAAATAAGGAGAAACTGAAATGAAAGATGGAGGGGAATATTATGCTTAAAAAAATACCAACGAATGAAGAAATGAGTGCTTTAATAGGACAATCATTGTTGGAGGTGTGGGGTAAGTTAACTGATTTAATAGAATCAAAATATGATATGGACTGTCTTTGGAATAGCGGAGGGAAAAGATGGATCTATGAGTATAAATATCGCAGAGGCGGCAAAACCTTATGTACGCTATATGCAAAAGAGAATGTGTTTGGTTTCTTAGTTATCTTCGGAAAAGAAGAGAGGGCTAAGTTTGAAGCGAATAGAAATGATTATTCAGCAGAAGTGCAACGAGTTTATGATGAATCTATGACTTATCATGATGGAAAGTGGATGATGTTCGAATTGACAGATATCTCACTGTTTCCCGATATGGAAAAATTATTATTAATTAAGCGAAAGCCTAATAAAAAATAATATTTTTGATGCATAGATGGCCTCAGGGTATAGTATTTTAGCGAAGAAAATGATAAGATAAATTTTAATAATATTTATACTGCGCCGAGCAAAGCGAGTGTGCAAAAAACATACCGTGGCCGCTTGCGGACAAGGTATAATATTTAACGATATTATACTGCGCCGAGCAAAGCGAGTGTGCAAAAAATATACCGTGGCCGCTTGCGGACAAGGTATAATATTTAACGATATTATACTGCGCCGAGCAAAGCGAGTGTGCAAAAAATATACCGTGGCCGCTTGCGGACAAGGTATACTAACAGCTATAAAGGAGAACGAAGATGAAGAAACTGGGCTTTGGCTGTATGAGACTTCCTATGATACAAGGTAAAGAGGAACTGGAAGTTGATTACGAGCAGTTTAATCAAATGATCGATGCTTTTTTTGAAGCGGGCTTTTGTTATTTTGATACCGCTCATGGATATATCGGAGGCCAGAGTGAGACGGCTATTAGGGATTGTCTTGTGAAACGGTACCCGAGAGAGTCTTATATTCTTACCGATAAACTCACCTCCAACTTTTTCGAAAAGGAAGAAGATATTATCCCATTTTTTGAAAAGCAGTTGGAACGAACGGGAGTGGAGTATTTCGATTATTATCTGATGCATGCTATGAATGCGGAATACTACCAGAAATATATTGAATGCCGTGCGTTTGAAACCGTAAAGCAGCTTAAGGAAGAAGGTAGAATTAAACATATCGGCATGTCCTTTCATGATAGTGCGGAGGTACTTGATAAAATATTAAGTGAACAGCCGGATATTGAAGTAGTGCAGATACAATTTAATTATGCAGACTATGATGATCCCGGTATTCAGAGCCGCCTTTGCTATGAGGTGTGCGAGAAGCATAATAAACCTGTCATTATAATGGAGCCGGTTAAGGGCGGAGGACTTGTGAACCTGCCTAAATCAGCGCAGCTTCTTTTCGATGGACAAGGGACCGGTGCAAGTTATGCCAGCTACGCGATTCGTTATACAGCTTCCTTCGATAAGGTTTTCATGGTGCTTAGCGGAATGAGTACGATAGAGCAGATGGAAGATAACATAAGTTATATGAAGGACTTTGTTCCCTTTACAGAGGAAGAATTCCGTTTAATAGAAGGTGTCAGAGGAATTTTGAAAGAACAGGATATTATTCCGTGTACAGCTTGCCAATATTGTGTAGACGGCTGTCCGGTGAAAATAGCGATTCCTGATCTATTCGCGTGCTATAATGCCAAAAAGCAGTACAATGATTGGAATAGCGACGTTTATTATAACGTACATACGAAGGATAGAGGCGCTGCTCTCGCTTGCATCAAATGCGGAAAGTGTGAGAAAATCTGCCCACAGCACATACAGATTAGAGATTATTTAGAAGCGGTTGGAGAAATGTTTGAAAAGATAAGTTAAGACTTATATTAAAAGGAAATTAAAAGGATAAAATATATTAACAGGAGGTCATAAAATGACAAAAGCATTGATTGCATACTTTTCAAGGAAGGGTGAAAATTATGTAAATGGGGAGATTAAGAGTCTGGAGATAGGCAATACGGAAGTGGCGGCACAGATGATACAGGAATTAACAGGAGCTGATATGTTCCATATCGAGCCCGTGCAGGAATACAGTACCGACTATAACGTATGTATCGAAGAAGCGAAGAGAGATAAAGGGGCGAATATTCGTCCGGAATTCAAGAATCCTTTGGCAGATATTTCTGAATACGATACGGTCTATATCGGATTCCCTAACTACTGGGGAACGATGCCTATGCATGTGTGGACCTTTATGGAGCGTTATGATTTCTCGGGTAAGACGATCAAACCCTTCTGTACACATGAAGGAAGTGATATCGGGAGCAGTGAGCAGGACATTAGGAATCTATGTCCCAATTCCAAAGTGGAAAATGCATTGTCTATTCATGGTGCGTCCGTGAGTGAGGCGAAAGCTTCAATAGAGAACTGGGTATAAGATAATGAAATCCCTATAGGCTGTTTATTTAGCCTATAGGGATTTTTTTATTCTATAGGATCTATAGGAAATACCTTATTATAGTAAGGCGTAGAAGTGTTATGGTCAATAATAGATTTTTCTGCTGCCGTTAATGCTTTCTCCTATGGAATGGTGAATCCAATGAATGGCACCTTCCACATCCCGATCATGAATGAAGGACCAGAGCTTATAAGTATTCTGGTAAAGTGCCGGTATTCCGTATAGAGTACAGAAACGTTCCCAGAGAGAGAGTACCGGAGCTTTGAAAGAGTAGAAGATTAAAGGAATCAGAGCATTTTGTGATAAAATGGCGAATTCATGCTGGAATTCAAAAGCAGCCTGCGAAGCTGCTGCAATGGACGCAGCGTTTTTAATGCGTTCCGTCTTTTCTAACAATAATTGTATCTCATCATCGGTAATCCGATTGATGCATTGCTGCGCAGCAAGCGTATCTAAAGCAATTCTAACCTCAAGAATCGAGCGAATCTCTTCGTTTCGCAATCTTCCCCCGTTATATTGCATAATAGAGATCAAGGTATCCAAGGTACCGGTTCGGCGATAATCCGCTACAAAAGTACCAACTCGTGGCTTAACGATAAGGAATCCCTTTTTCTCCAATTCCGCAATACCGCTATTGACAACTGCGCGGCTAACCTGCATGGCTTCTGCAAGATGACGTTCAGGCGGCAGTTGTTCCCCGATATGAAGCTTGCCGGATAGAATCATATTTTCCAGTTGTCCCACAAATAAATCCCTTAAAGAAGGAGAGCTGATTTTCTGAAATTCCATAAAATTAATTCCTTTCTATGCATATACTGGTTCAACCACAGGCCAAAAGTGATTATTCTTATATTATATTGTACGATATAACTAAAATCAAGACTGTTTATTGCCATACTATGTAGAAAGATGATTGAATAATTGACTATTTTCTTTAAAAATGTTAAATTTATATCAAAGATAATAAGAAGAATATGTGTTGGTATGACCAGCACGAGAAAAAGAAAGGCGAGAGATATGTTTACGTTTAATTATGAGGCAGGGGCAACGGGACTTTCTTCGTGGCTTATGTGGCTGGCAATTTTTGTAGCCTTATTTGCACTGAATGAGGTGTCAAGAAGGTATAAGGTATTGGGAATCGTGTGCTTTGTCGTATTACCCGCTGTTTTATCGGTTCTATGGTTTACTGTTTTAGCGGACACGACTTATACGGACTGGTTCCATCTGGCAAAGGTATATTCGGCTACTGCGGGATGTATTGGTTTCTGGTGCATTCGTCATCTTCATGGAACGAACAAGAAGACAGGAAAAGAGTGGAGACTTTCCGATAATAAGATCGCATTATGTTTCCCGCCTTTGATACTTGCCATTAATATTGCCGAGGCGGTAGCCCGCGATTTGGAAGTTGGAATGAATTATGTAGGCGGTGCCATGCTTGTGGATGATGCACAGTATGTAATTGGTGGTCCTTGGAACTACATGAATGCGATTGCAGGTATTTTGAATATCATAACGATTACCGGATGGCTTGGAATCAAAATAAGAAAAGAGACAGCGAAAGATAAGAGCCGCGATATGATTTGGCCGGATATGCTCTGGTTCTGGATTATTGCATATGACCTTTGGAACTTCGCATATACATATAATTGTCTTCCGGGGCATGCATGGTACTGTGGATTTGCATTATTGTTAGCTCCTACGCTCTGTGCATTTACGGTAGGAAAAGGCGCATGGCTGCAGCATCGTGCACAGACACTGGCTCTTTGGTGTATGTTCGCGCAGACATTCCCGACATTTCAGGATGTGGGTAAATTCTCCGTTTCTTCCACCTATAATACGACCATCTACTTCATCGTAAGCTTCCTTGCGTTGGCAGTTAACGTTGTGGTAGCAGTTTATATGATTTATAAAGTGAAAGCAACGAAACGCAATCCGTATAAATCAGAATTATATACAGACCTTGCAAAATATAAAGAAATAAGAGCTTTAGCGGAATAAGAAATGATGCCGTATAGATAATTACGAAACAGGTAAGTAGTAAAAATTTCATACACAATAAATACAGTGTTTAACTAAGAAAGATTGTATGAAAGTTTTCCATGCTCTGGTTATGCTGTGCACTTCGCTGAGCCAAAGCAGGAATCCTTTTCAGCAAGGGCTTCAAGGATTCTTATGTCTCAGCTCCGTAGCATAAAATCGCTTGAAAAATCTTTCATACAATTCTTTCTGCCTCAAAGCTTATGAATTGTGTATGAAATTGTGAAAGTTAATGAGTTTCGCAATTATCTAAAATGCCGTACTTTGAAAGGAGTAGGACACGAGTAATGAAGGAATACAAGATACTTCAGATTAAGGAAAGTGTATTTGAGGACAATAATAAACAAGCAGATTTATTGAGAGAGCAATTAAAAGAAGATAAAATATTTTTGCTGAACTTAATGTCTTCTCCCGGAGCGGGGAAGACAACAACGTTGACACGTACGATTGAGCTTCTGAAGGATAAGCTTCGCATCGGAGTGATGGAGGCAGATATCGATTCGGACGTGGATGCTAAGACGATCTCTGAAACAGGAGTGAAGGTGATACAGCTCCATACAGGGGGGATGTGCCACCTGGATGCGGATATGACGAAGCAAGGATTGGAGGGCCTTGAAGCGGAGGGAACGGATCTTGTGATTTTGGAGAATGTAGGAAATCTCGTATGTCCGGCAGAATTCGATACAGGTTCTGTGAAAAATGCTATGATTTTGAGTGTGCCGGAAGGCGATGATAAACCATTGAAATATCCCTTGATGTTTTCCATCTGCGACGTACTTTTAGTGAATAAAATAGATGTAATGCCGTACTTTAATTTCAATTTGCAGGCTTGCATAGATCGAGTGACGAAATTAAATCCCAATATTAAGGTTATTCCGGTCTGTGCCAAGACGGGTGAAGGAATAGAAGAATTTGCCGATTGGCTCTATAATGAAACGAAAACATGGCAGTCCGTTTAGCAAATGAATCAATTAATAGCCAACATATGAATGCATAAGAAAGGTATAAAATCGACATGAAAGACATTACTAAAATGATATTCCCTGATTGGTATGAATGTACCTATAATGAAAAGGTGCTGGCGCTCGCCAATCACATCGGACGTAAAAAGCCAGGTGCCAAGAATGCTTATAAATGGGATGATCCCGAATATGTTATTCTCGAAGCCGGGGTTGATGATGAGATGGCAGAAGTAGGAATGGGACTTGGTGTATGTGAGAAACGTACTACGAAGGAAATTGCTAAGGTTCTGAATAAGCCGGAGGATTATTGCCACAAGCAGTTGATGAAACTAGCTGTTTATGGTGTATGTTTTGTTAATACCATCGATGGAGAAGACGTATTCTGGGCAGAAACATGGATTCCCGGAACGATGGAGATGATTGTGAACAATCTGGAGAACGTAGAGAAATATCCTATTATAGGATATGCCATGGAGGCCTATGGCCGTGTAAGGGGACCTATGAGTTCCGGCTCTTTCCCTCCGGGCGTAGGATTGATGCGCGTTATCCCTATTGAGACTGCCATTGACGGCAATACCCGTCGTGCTTCCTATGAGGAGGTTTCAAAGTATCTGAACGATAATGATATTTTTACCGTTACTGCTTGTTCTTGCCGTACTGACCGTGAAATCATGGGTGAGGGCTGCGGACACTTGAAAGAAGACATGTGTATCCAGATGGGACACGCGGCAGAATATTACATCAAAACGGGAAGAGGCCGCCAGATTACAAGGGAAGAAGCCTTTGAAATCATTAAGCGTGCGGAAGAAAATGGTTTGATGCACCAGATTCCCAATATTGATGGATCAGGGAAGACTCATGCGATTTGTAACTGCTGTGGCTGTGGCTGCCTTTCTTTAAGAACTGCAGCAATGTTTAAGAACAATGATATGGTTCGCTCTAACTATGTGGCAAAGGTAGATTCGCAAAAGTGTGTAGCTTGCGGACAATGTGTAGAAAATTGCCCGGTGAACGCGTTGAAACTCGGACAGAAATTATGTTCCTCTAAGCCCATAGTAGATGATATTACGACGAGGGAAACACCTCGCGATATGGAGTGGGGAGAAGAACATTGGAATCCTGACTACCGTATTAATAAAGAGAACGTAGTAGAGACGGGAACTGCACCTTGTAAGACGAATTGCCCGGCACATATCGGTGTGCAAGGATATATTAAGTTGGCTTCACAGGGAAAATATAAAGATGCGCTCGAGTTGATTCGCCATGAGAATCCCCTTCCTGCAGTTTGCGGACGTATCTGCAACAGACGTTGTGAGGATGCTTGTACGCGGGGGGATATCGATTCTCCTATCGCTATCGATGAAATCAAGAAATTTATCGCGCAGCAGGAGCTAGATAAAGAGAATCGTGTAATACCGAAGAAGCGTCGTGATTACAGCAATAAGAAAATTGCGATCGTAGGTGCGGGGCCGGCAGGACTTTCTTGCGCGTATTATTTGGCTCTCGATGGTTATACGATTACCGTATTTGAAAAAGAGAAGAAGCTTGGCGGGATGCTGACCATGGGAATCCCGAGTTTCCGTTTGGAAAAAGATGTGGTAGAAGCTGAAATTGAGATTATAAAAGAAATGGGAGTGGAATTTAGGACCGGCATAGAAGTTGGAAAAGATATCACTTTGGATGAACTAAGAGAACAGGGATATGAAGCCTTCTATCTTGCGATCGGAGCTCAAGGAGGAAGAAAAGTAGGTATTGAGGGAGAAGATTCACAGGGTGTTATGTCCGGTATCGATTTCCTTCGTATGGTAAATCAGGATAATGAGGCGAAGATTAATGGAAAGGCTGTTGTTGTAGGCGGTGGAAATGTTGCGATAGACGTAGCAAGGACTGCAGTCCGTGCGGGTGCTGATTCTGTAGTGCAGTGCTGCCTTGAGAACAGAGCCCAGATGCCGGCTTCCAAGGATGAAATTGAAGAGGCCGAGGAAGAGCATATCGATATTCGCAATGGATGGGGACCGAAACGTATTCTTACAAGAGATGGTAAGGTAACCGGTATTGAATTAAAGAGATGTATAAGCGTCTTCGATGCAGAGGGAAGATTTAGCCCTCAGTATGATGAAGATGATACGATAACGGTAGAGGCAGATTACATACTTCTTTCTGTAGGCCAGTCCATCCTTTGGGGAGACTTATTGCAAGGTTCGGCGGCTGTTACAAGACCTAACGGAACTCTGGAGGCAGATTCCTTCACTTATCAGACTGCGCAGGAGGATGTTTTTACAGGTGGTGATGTTTATACAGGTCCTCGTTTTGCCATCGATGCTATTGCAGCGGGCAAGCAGGCAGCAATTTCTATTCACCGTTTCGTACATCCGGGACAGAGTCTTGTATATGGACGTGACCGTCGTATTTACAAGGAGTTGGACAAAGAAGCAGCGATTATCGAATCCTATGACAATACGCCCCGCCAGTGCCCCGAGAATATTTCTTCTGAGAAAAAAGCAGAGGAAAGTTTCAGGGATTTACGAGGAACCCTTACAGAAGAACAGATGCGCAAGGAGACAGAGCGTTGCTTAGGCTGCGGTGTAACAGTGGTGGATTCTTATATGTGTGTAGGCTGCGGACAGTGCACGACCAAATGTAAATTCGATGCAATCACCTTGGAACGTGTTTATAACGGAGAAGGAGTTGCCTTTACAGATATGAAACCTGTCGTAGTGAAGACCGTCCTGAAGAGAAAAGGTAAGATTGCGGTCAGAAAGGTGCAGAAAGCTCTTTCGAGAGGCAAATAAAAAGGGGGAATCGAGTTGCACGAATTAGGCGTTGTAATGGAAGTGGTGCGGGTTGTGGAAGCATTTGCACAAGAAAATGAAGTAGAAGAAGTTGCTACGATTATATTACAGGTTGGTGAGCTTTCCTCTATGATTCCCAAATACATCAAAGATGTATACCCTGCGGCAGTGGATGGCACTACCTTGGAGAATGCCGAGCTGGAGATAGAGGTTATCCCAGCAAACGGGAGGTGCGGAAGCTGTCATACTGTTTTCCATGTGCCTGAACATCATGGGGCATGCCCTACTTGCCGAGGTACGCAGTTTGAAATGCTGAGCGGAAGAGAATTCTATATTAAAGAAATTGTCTGTTATTGAGACAGGAAATAAAGCTGCTGTGGTGCTACGAATTTAGTCGGCACCGCAGCAGTTCTTTTTGTATGAATATACATAAATTATGTATTAAAATGAGATAATACATGTTAATTATTTAACATTTTGAACAAAAGTATTAACTTTTTAGATATTTTAAGATGTTTTGTGAAAAAACTGTGCATTTTAGGGAATATATGATATAATGGCTTATCAATTATGGAAAAGATATACAGAGGGTCGAAAGAGCATTTCGGCACTATTAACAAAGGGAATGAGAAAGGGAAACAAAGCTATGGCGAAATGGGTGTACTTATTTGAGGAAGGTAGTGCGGACATGAAGAACCTGTTAGGAGGAAAGGGAGCGAACTTGGCTGAGATGACAAGGCTTGGACTTCCGATTCCGCAGGGATTTACAGTGACTACGGAGGCATGTACAGACTATTATAAGCAGGGGCGGCAGATTACACAGGAAATCGAGACACAGATCTTCGAAGCATTAGAGAAATTGGAGATAGAGCAAGGGAAAAAGTTCGGCGATACCGATAATCCGTTACTTGTATCCGTCCGTTCCGGAGCCAGGGCTTCTATGCCGGGCATGATGGATACCATATTGAACCTGGGGCTTAACGATGAAGCGGTGGAAGGCTTTGCGAAAAAGACAGGGAATCCCAGATTTGCTTACGATTCCTATCGGCGATTTATCCAGATGTTTTCCGATGTAGTAATGGAAATCCCGAAACCCTTATTTGAAAAGATATTGGATGAAATGAAAGAGAGTAGAGGTGTTCAGACAGATTCTGAATTGACGGCGGAAGACTTAAAAGAAACGACGGAACGCTTTAAGAAGTTATATTTTGAACGTAAAAAAGAAGGCTTCCCACAGGAGCCGAGGAAACAGTTAATGGAAGCTGTAAAAGCAGTATTTCGTTCCTGGGATAATGATAGGGCAATTGTTTATCGCCGTATGAACGATATTCCCGGAGATTGGGGAACTGCAGTTAATGTACAGGCTATGGTGTTTGGTAATATGGGAAATACTTCGGGAACCGGTGTGGCCTTTACGAGGAATCCATCGACAGGCGCGAAGGGGATTTTTGGAGAATATTTGATCAATGCGCAAGGAGAAGATGTGGTGGCAGGAATTCGCACACCGCAGCCAATTGCGAAATTAGAAGAGGATTTACCGGAATGTTATAAGCAATTTGTGGAGACGGCGAACCGATTGGAAGACCATTATCGTGATATGCAGGATATGGAGTTTACAATTGAGGAAGGAAAGTTGTTCTTCCTGCAAACGAGAAGCGGGAAGCGTACGGCGGGAGCAGCTTTGCAAATCGCTTGCGATCTTGTGGATGAGGGGATGATTGATTCCCGCACAGCAGTTGCAAGAATTGAGGCGAAGTCCTTGGATCAATTGCTTCATCCGAACTTCGATACGGAAGCGTTAAAGGCAGGTGAGGTAATTGGACAAGCTCTTCCGGCATCTCCCGGAGCAGCGGCGGGTAAGGTATATTTCCATGCGATAGATGCAGTGCTTGCCCACGAGAGAGGAGAACGAGTAATTCTGGTACGCCAGGAGACCTCACCGGAGGACATCGAAGGAATGCATGCAGCAGAAGGTATTCTTACGGTACGGGGAGGTATGACCTCTCATGCAGCGGTAGTAGCGAGAGGGATGGGAACCTGCTGTGTATCGGGCTGCGCAGAAGTTCACATTAACGAAGATGCTAAGACGTTCGAGCTCGGAGGACACCATTTCACAGAAGGAGATTATATCTCTTTGGATGGTTCCACCGGAAAGATATATAAAGGAGATATTCGGACAGTAGAAGCAGGAATCACCGGCAATTTCAGGCGTATTATGGCTTGGGCTGATGAATATAGGACGTTGAAGGTTCGCGCAAATGCGGATACACCTTCCGATGCGATGAATGCGATTAAATTAGGTGCAGAAGGCATTGGACTTTGTCGGACGGAGCATATGTTCTTTGAGCCGGATAGAATCCCGAAGATTCGAAAGATGATTCTATCCGAAACGGTAGAAGCGAGAGAAGCAGCTCTGGCGGAGCTGATTCCTTTCCAAAAGGGCGATTTCAAAGGGTTGTATGAGGTGATGGAAGGCCGACCGGTAACGATTCGTTTCTTAGATCCTCCACTTCATGAGTTCGTGCCTACGGAAGAAAAGGACATCGTGCAGATGGCTGAGGAAATGGGACTTTCTGTTGCAAAGGTAAAGGAAGCTTGTGATGCTCTTCATGAGTTCAACCCAATGATGGGACATAGAGGCTGTCGTTTATCTGTGAGCTATCCTGAAATTGCAAGAATGCAGACGAGAGCTGTAATGGAAGCGGCAATTGAAGTGAAGAAAGAGAAAGGCTTTGATGTGGTACCTGAGATTATGATTCCTTTGGTAGGAGATAAGAAGGAATTGAAATATGTAAAGGATGTAGTAGTGGAAACGGCAGAAGCTGTGAAACGGGAAAAGGATTCGGACATCCATTACCAGGTAGGCACGATGATTGAGATACCGCGTGCTGCTCTGTTGGCTGATGAGATTGCGGAGGAAGCGGAATTCTTCTCCTTTGGAACGAATGATTTGACTCAGATGACCTTCGGCTTTTCCAGAGATGATGCAGGTAAGTTCTTGTCCGCATATTATAAAAGTAAAATATATGAATCGGATCCTTTTGCGAAACTAGATCACAATGGCGTAGGACAATTAATCGAGATGGCGGCGCAGAGAGGAAGGGCGGCCCGCCCGAACCTGAAGCTGGGAATCTGTGGAGAGCATGGCGGAGATCCTTCTTCCGTGGAATTCTGTCATAAGGCAGGTCTCGATTATGTATCCTGTTCACCGTTCCGTGTGCCGATTGCCAGGTTGGCAGCCGCACAAGCAGCGTTAAAAGGTTAAGTCCCCATCTATAATTAATGTAAGCAGGGTAGTGCATCTTTATAAATGCATTATCCTGCTTTCTAGTGGCTAAAGGTGTTGTTGGTTATTTACAAATAAAGTATAGTCAATCACATAGTCTGCCTGTTCGGAAAGCTGGCCGAGGGATTCCGGTTGGCAATGGGCAGAATTGCTTAAAGTCACTGCTGGCCTTATTCTTTCAGGCGTTCTTATTCATGGGTTGCGGAAACGAATGACGAGGCCGCAAAACATACGATTATGATTCAAATGAAAGAACCGGATAAGGAATTTACCATATTGGGATTCGAGTGTACGGCTTAATAATTTGCACAATACAATGCCCTATATTCGGAGGGAGTGCAGTTTTTAAGCTTTTTGAAGGTTCTGTTAAAAGTGGATATGCTGGAAAAGCCCGATTGCAGGGCTATTTCGGTTATGGTGATTTCCGGATGCACCAACAGAAGCTCCGCAGATTTAATCCGCTTATAGCATAAATAATCATAAAAGTTCTGTCCAGAGCATTGCTTAAACAGGCGAGTAAAGTGAAATTTTGAAAATCCTGCAATATCAGCTACAGAATCTAAGGTGAGGTTTTCCCGGTAGTGAGTATCCAGATAGTCAAATACGATGTTCAGCTTCTCAATCAAATCCTTGCGCTTTGTTGTATGTATGTAAGGAAAAGCCATGTCGGTATTGATGCGGCTGCGTCCCAGATGGACAAAGAAGTTAATTAAGTGGGAATAGATCAGAGGCTCCCGCAGATTGTTGTCACTAAAGTATTCATCCCGTATTTTAAGCAGAAGCTGATAATGATCCGTATAATACAAAGGATAAGTTTCCTGATTGATCAGTATAGGCTGTGCCAAAAAGGGCAACAGGGAAGAGAAACCCTTTATCTTTGAAATAACGGAAAAGTCAAACATATAAATAAGTCGTGCACCGCAAGGCGGAGCCATCAGATGGTGCAGCTCTCCAGCGGGAATAATTAATATGTCATTGGGGTTCAATACAAACTTTGTTTCGTGTATGGTGACGGTATAGATATTTTCCACAGGCATAATAATTTCCATGGCAGGGTGCCAATGGGAAGAAAAGTCCTGTGCCTCTTGGTTATACCATATTCGAATAGTGGAGCCCGTCAAAAAATGTACAATTTCATAGTTTCCCTCTACGATTCGGCTGAAGCCTTCTATAGGCTGCTGATATTTCTCTGCCATATTAATACCTCTATGCTGTGGTTGGTAAAAATTGCGAAACTTTTAGTAAATACTAAAAAACATAATTAATTAAGAATTTTACTATAAATAATGTTTAATTTTATAGTCGGATAATATCATATGTTTGAACAAAAGCAATATGACGGAACAGGCAACCAGGATAAACTTACAAACGGTTATCCGAACCAGCATCTATTGAGACCGGTTCAAAAGCTTGTGTTTTTATCATCTCGAAATGTAAAGTCAAGGTGCTAGCGTAGATTTACTTACACACCCCAATGACCACGGGCTGCACGTCGAAATTCATCTACTTCTTCTTCAAAATATCCAATGTTAAAACGATTATATCAGAAAAGGAAAGAAAAAAGAAGGGGATAAGACCATTCTCTTCTCTAATGATACCTGTAATATCTTTGTAACTTTATTAGCTTATCCCGACAGGTAATATTATCAAGTGAAAAGTGCGCAATATGTGGAAAATGTAAAAGCAATATATGATAGGCAAATAGGAAGATAATTCTATATATTTATAAGCGTAAGGACACTGTTACTAGTTAAAAATTAGTAATACAACGTTTACGGTAATATTCGGAGGTGAAGAGAATGTATAAATCCCCAACTGATCCGGTAGGGCAGCGTCCCGGATTCTATATTATGAAAGATATGCAGATAGAAGGTACCGACCATCAGGAAAGCGGATATATGCAGCAAATATATCTGGATAGGGGAAGAATCCGGCATTGCATGAAGTATACAGGAGGCGTGGAGGATGCAGAAATCATCCATATGATGGAAAGCTGTCAAGGATTTCGCAGACTGGTGCACAGCATAGGTGTCCGGGTTACGGCAGCAGATGCAAGCTTGGGAAAGATTGATTTTCGACTGAAGTGTTACGGAAAAAAGGATGTATATAACGGAGGTACTGCTCTTTCCCGCGGCTGCAAAACAGATGGAAGTGAAACACTTATCTCCTTACAGGAGACGCTATGGTCAAAGGATGATGATGTTCCCGGCTGCCTACAGTTCATATTTCAAAAAAGAGGAGAGCTTGCCACAGTCACAGTGAGATTTTACTTAAATGACGGGTTTTATGTGGAAGAAAGTATGCAAGAGGAAGAAGTAGATACTGCTTCGTCAAAATATGATGAAATGATTGCACGCTCTCTGGTGTCGCCGGGTAATACCCTTCGGCTGAAAAATGCACTGGAAAAGGTCAAACGGGGAGAAGAAGTGACCATTGCTTTTATTGGTGGCTCCATTACACAGGGAGCAGGTGCAAAACCTATTCAAGAAAAATGCTATGCACGGCTTACTTATGAAGGAATCAAGAAAAAATACGGGGATAAAGATAATCTTAGGTTCGTGAAAGCGGGAGTAGGGGGAACGCCATCTCAACTGGGATTGCTGCGATATGAAGAGGAAGTGACAAAGGGTGGCAAGGTACAGCCGGATATTGTGATTGTGGAATTTGCAGTTAACGATACAGAGGATGAGCTGGAGGGCGGCTGCTACGAAAGCCTTGTGAGGAAGATATACTATTCAGGAAACAAGCCCGCCGTTATATTGCTCTTTGCTGTATTTGAAGATGATTTTAATTTGCAGAAGAGAATGATTCCCGTAGGAGAGCGTTATCGACTGCCAATGGTGAGTATTCAAGATGCAATAGTGGAACAGTTTTATGATAAAGAGCAAAGAGTGTTATCCAAACACCAATATTTTTATGACATTTACCATCCGTCAAATCTGGGACACCGGATTATGGCAGATTGTATGCTGCATCTGATAGAGAAGGTGGATATCCTGCCCTATACAGACGAACAAATTTCGGAAGGAAGTCCTGTATATTCGGATGTTTTTGAAAAAATACACTTTTTTGACAGAAAAACAATCCCTGAAAAGATAAGAATAGAAGAGGGGGGATTTACGGGAACGGATGAACAGCTACAGATGGTAGAAAGAGATATGGATACATTCCAGACACCGGAGTTTCCCAACAACTGGCAGCATGTACCGGCAAGGAGCAGCAGCCCATTTGTACTAAAGCTGATAAGTAGGAATCTGATATTTGTTTTTAAGGATTCCGGAGAAACGCAAGCTGGAGCGGCAGACATATGGGTGGACGGGGAGTTTTTTGCAGAGGCAGACCCTCACTTCAACAACTGGACGCACTGTAATTCCAAAATTCTTTATAATAATGACGAGGCCGCAAAACATACGATTATGATTCAAATGAAAGAACCGGACAAGGAATTTACCATATTGGGGTTCGGATATACGGTTTAGTAATTTGCACAATACAATGCCTTATATTCGGAGGGAGTGCAGTTTTAAACTTTTTGAAGAATGGTATCTGATAAGTTTACGAGGGAGGAAGCATATGAAAATAGGAAAACGTAAAAAGATAAAAAAGGTCGAAAAAAGAAAGATCAAGAAAAGCTCCAGCATAATGGGGAGATTAATAAGCGCCTTTTTGGTTCCGATTGCATTTATTATGATTCTGGGATTCGTTTCCTATAAGACGGCTTCCGATACGATAAAAACTAAAGTAGAGGATTCTTCAAAAAGCACAATATCATCCATGAGCATGTATTGTGATATGCTGGCCGGAAGTGTGTCCTCAAAAGCATTGGAAATGGTAGTAGGGGAGAATCTTTCCAGTTACTATGGAACGTATTATGCACAAAATAACAGTAAATCCATTCAGTATTGGAACAATGTGAAAAAAGATTTGCTGCGAATGCAGGTGTCGGTGAAATATGTGGACAGCTACCATATTATATCGGAGCATGGAAAGAGTATTACTTCGGCCTCCTACAGCATAGGGAATGATCCGTATACCGGCCTTATGGAATCGCCGGAGGGGCAGTATTTCCTGGAAAACAATGCACAGAAGAATGCATGGTTTGGATATCATACCTATCTTGACAAGCAGTTTCAAATCTCACCAGATGGCTATGCCTTGGTATTCTATCAGAAGTTTCCGCAAGGAAATACATACCTTATGTGGATATTACGACAACGACAGTAGAAGATATGCTGAAAGCGATGGATTTTGGCAGCAACAGCATCAAGGCATTAGTTACACTTGATGAACGTGAGATAATTCGTGCACAGCAAGGGGAGGAAGACGTAGCATACGAGGGTACGGATTCTGTATTTACAAATAAAGACTTTTATGCGACAAGCAAGATGGAGAAAGAAGCAGGATCTCAGTACGTGAAGTATAATGGAGGCATTTATTTGTATGTATATGCACCAGTAGGAGAGACGGGCATCATGCTTTGCGGATTAATTCCTCAGGATAATATACTAAAGGAAGTTACTTTTATTCGTAACATTTGTATTGCGATGGTGATTTTTGCGAGTGTGATTGCTTTTATAATAGGGAGTAGGATTGCTGCAGATATGGGCAAATCCATAAAGGTGATGACGAAAGGTATGGGTAAGGTTGCAGAGGGGGATCTGACACTAAATTTTATCATGAAGCGCAAAGATGAGTTCAATATGCTGGCAAATGGAATGAATGATATGCTTTTTGGTATGCGGACACTCCTCACAGATATGAAGAAGTTTGGAAATAAAGTAAAGGAAATGTCGGATGACGTTGCAGTTAAATCGGAGGTGATCAATGCTTCCATCCGTGAGATATCATCAGCAGTGGATGAAGTGTCAGCAGGTACACAGACGCAGGCAAAGGAAGCAGAAATTAGTAATAATAAAATGTTGGGTTTTGCAAAAAAAGTTGATATTGTATGTGAAGGCACTGCTCATATGGGCAATACGATACATAGAACTACTACGGCAGTGGAACAAGGACGTGTCATTGTGGATGAGTTAAATCGAAAATCGGAGACGACAGTGGCAATTACAAAGATTCTTATGGAAAATATCAACAATGTGCAGGAGCGCTCCTCAGAAATTGAGAAATTTGTTGACACCATCAATAATCTCGCAAAACAAACGAATTTATTATCTTTGAATGCCTCGATAGAAGCAGCAAGAGCAGGAGAGAATGGCAGAGGTTTTGCTGTAGTAGCGGAAGAAATCAGGAAACTTGCAGATGAATCCATGCAGGCAGGTAATAATATAAAGAATATTGTAGGAAATATTGCCGAAACGACTAGGATAACCACTGATTCAGCAAAAGAGGCGGAAGATATTGTATTCGAGCAGGCGGGTGCCTTGGGAGAAACAATCCAGATATTCGGAGAGATAAACCAATGTGTAGAAGCTTTGGTTAACGGTCTCAGGGGTATCACAGATAGCATACAGACAATCAGTATAGAGAAGGAAGAGGTACAAGACTCTATCCGAAATATTTCTGTAGTGTCTGAACAGACGGCAATTGCCACGGAGGAGGTTACTGCTGCTTTGGATGAGGAAGTGAAAATTATTTATAATCTGGTAAGGGATGTGGAGTTACTAAAAGAAGATGCAGATGCGCTGGAGTACTTAATCTGCAAGTTTACAATAGATTAAATTGAAAATTTGAAAATTCTGCGATATCAGCTACACAATCTAAGGTGAGGTTTTTCGGGTAGTGAGTATCCAGATAGTCAAGTGTGGAGCCCGTCAAAAAATGTACAATTTCACAGTTTCCCTCTACGATTCGGATGAAGCCTTCTATAGGTTGCTAATATTTCCCTGCCATTAATGCCTCTATGTTATGATTGGTAGAAATTGCGAAAATTTTTATTGAGTAATAAAAAAACATACAATTAATTAAAAATTATACTGTAATAAATGTTTAGTTTTATAGTTAGACAATGAAATGTGTTTGAGAAAAAAACAATATGACGAAATGGATAATATTATAAAATAAAAATTGAGCAATATGTGGAAAATGCAAAAGCAATATATGATAAGCAAAAAAGAAAATAATTTTATATACTTATAAGAGTAAGGACACTGTTAGTAATTAAAAAATAGTAGTATAAAGGGAGGTAAAATGAGTATGAAGAACATTAAACTGAAAAAATCCATAGCTTTGTTGCTGGCTATGGCCATGTCTGTTACTGTTCTTGCGGCATGCGGCGCAAGTAACGATGCAGGAGTGGGAGGGAGTAGCAACGAAGTATCCAACATTCAGCAAGGAGGTGCCGAGAATACTGATAATTCAGGTAATGTGGATTCAGGTAATGGCGTAACTGCAAGCAACGGTGTTGTATTTTCACCCGATGATCCGGTAACAATTTCGATATGGCTGGTTACCAATCAGGCATTGCCCTCACCGGACAACAAGATTGCCAAGTTATTAAAGGAAGAGCTTGGCGTTACGCTGGAGTACGAATTAACCACTCCGGACAATCAGGAAATGCGTACCGGTACGTTACTTGCCGGCGGAACCTATCCTGATATTCTCGCACCTTCGGAGATTAAGGCCCCTTTGGTGACAGGCGGAGCGATGCTGCGTCTGAATGACTATCTTGATAGCGGCGACTATCCTCTACTCAAAGAGCACGTAGACCCTTATATGAATTACCTAAGCTATAAAGGCGGAGAAGTGGAGGATGGGCTGTATATTCTGCCGAACTACAACCGCTACTATGGCGAAATCAACGGCAATGAGCACTACGGTCCCGGTTTCTTTATCCAAAAGGCGGTACTTGAGGATGCCGGTTATCCCGACTTGAGTAACATGACGATAGAGAAATACTTTGAACTTATCGAAAATTACAAGAATAAATACCCGGCCATAGACGGTGTGGAGACTGTCGGTTTTGTAATCCCCTGCTTCCCCGGTCGTGTATGGGGTATTACCAACCCGCCTGCCCTGCTTGCCGGCAGCCCTAACAACGGCGGTGTTATCGTTGATGAGAGTAATGTCGCAAAGATTTATGCAAATTCCGAGTATGCTTACAGATGGTTCAAGTTCCTCAACGAGATGTATAACAAAGGTCTTGTGGATCCGGAGTCTTTTACTCTGACCGAAGACCAGTATCAGGCGAAGCTTGCCAGCGGTGCTGTTTTGGGCATGCATGACCAGCGCTGGGGCTTTGGCAACGCGGTTGAGTCACTGGTTGCATCCAGCAGACAGGAGCGCACTTGGGTTCCTACCATGCCTACCTTCGATGGCAATGAGCCGTGGTATGCAGACCGCGATGTTATGAACAAACAGCAGGGTATGGGGATTTCTACCTCCTGCCAGCAAGTGGAAGTAGTTCTGGGATTCTTGGAATTGATGCTTAGTGAGAAATGGCAGAAGATTCTCTTCTGGGGTATTGAAGGCGAAGATTATCTGGTAGACGAAGACGGTCTGTTCTACCGCACCGAAGAGATGCGCAGGGAACAGGAAGACCTTGTTTGGATGAGCAATAACCGTCTCATGGCTTTCCGTGACCAGCTTGTAAAGCATCAGGGTACACACTCTGACGGCAATCCATTTGATGCCAATGGTTCTGTAAAAGAGTTTACCGATACGCTTGTGGAATATGATAAAAACTTCCTTGAGGCTTATGGTAAATCAACCTGGAAAGGATTTATCAACCAGCCGCCTGAGAATCCGCCGTATTATCCTGCTTGGAATATTGAACTGTCGGAAGAAGCAGAAATTGCCAACAGACAGATGGAAGACCTTGCAATGCAATATTTGCCAAGAGCCATTCTTGAATCTATGGAGAATTTTGACAAGGTTTGGGATGAATATCTCACACAGCTTGACAGAGTGAATATTCAGGCTTATGAAGATGATATCAACAAAGGCATACAGGAACGCCTTAAATAATCAGGTTAAATGAATAATCATTTTGCAGGGGACAGAAAAGCAGCTGTCCCCTGCAATAAACTATGAGAGGATGAATCCTTATGAGCAAGTACAAAACGAAGCATCAACCTAAAAAAAACAAAATAACATGGCGCAATATCGTCCGCCAGCGGGAGCTTATCCTGATGAGTGTGCCCTTAGTGCTGTATATGCTATTTTTCTCTTATTATCCCCTTACCGGATGGTCAATGGCTTTTCAGAATTACAAGCCGCAAATCCGCAGTATATGGGAGCAGGAATGGGTTGGATTTGCTAATTTCACAAAGCTTTTTCAGGGTCTGTACGGGGAGCAATTCCTCAGGTCTGTCCGCAATACCTTTGGACAGAGCTTGCTGACCTTAGTATTGGGGACCTTTTGCGCGATAGGTCTTTCTCTTCTGATTAACGAAGTGCGGCACATGGGTTTTAAACGCATTGTCCAGAATATATCTTACCTGCCTCACTTTTTAAGCTGGATTATCGCTACCGGCATGATAGCGACTGCGCTGTCGCTGCCCTCCTCCGGCGGTATCATCAATACGGTACTTATGAACCTTAACATCATCAGTGAGCCGATTGCCTTTTTGCAGAAGCCGGAATATTTTTGGTGGATTGTAGCCTTTGGTAATCTGTGGAAGTCACTGGGCTGGAACACTATCATTTATCTTGCGGCCATGACGGCGATAGACCCATCGCTCTACGAGGCGGCGGATATAGACGGCGCCAACCGCTACCAGAAGATGTGCTGGATTACCCTGCCGAGTATCAAGCCCACTATCGTTATATTACTTATCATGGCAACGGGACAGTTGCTTCAATCCGGTTTTGAACTCCAATATTTCCTGGGTGGTTCGGTAACAGCAGAAATGGCGGAAAACATAGATATCTTCGTCTTGAAATACGGCATTCAGCTACGTGACTACAGTCTTGCAACAGTGGCGGGTATTATGAAAACAGGTGTCAGCTTTGTGTTTGTATTTGCTGCAAATTACTTAGCCGGAAAGCTTGGCTCAGAGAAGCTGATATAGGGGGGATAAAAAAATGGATAGAAAAATGAAAGTAAAAGTGAAAAAAATAAAAAATAGAAATATGTCTGCCGAGAACATTATCTTCAGAACGCTGAATTCCTCGTTTTTAATTCTGCTTTCTGTGATTATGCTCTACCCTATGCTGAATACTCTGGCTGTTTCTTTTAATGACCCGATGGATACGGTAAGGGGCGGGATTCACATATGGCCGCGTCAGTTTTCTCTCAGAAATTACGCGGTGGTCCTGAGTATGCACACGATTTATAATGCGTTTTTTATGAGTGTGCTGAAAATGATAGTCAATGTGATAACGAATCTCTTCTTTACGACCATGCTTGCTTATGTATTGAGCCGCAGGGAATACATATTTAACAAACCGATAACGATGATATTCGTGCTGACTATGTACTTCAACGCAGGTATGATACCAAACTATATGCTGATGAGGAACCTGAACCTTTTGAACACGTTCACGGTTTATTGGCTGCCTTCGATGATAAGTGCCTTTAATTTGATTGTCATACGAACCTATATAAAAGGGCTTCCCGAATCCCTTGTCGAGTCGGCAAAGATTGACGGTGCCAGCGAGTTCCGTATTTTTTTACAAATCATCACGCCCTTATGTACGCCTACTCTGGCGACCATTACGCTCTTTGTTGCGGTAGGAAGTTGGAACAATTGGTTCGATACCTTCCTATACAATCCTGCTGACCAAAGTCTGTCAACCCTGCAATACGAATTGCAGAAGCTCTTAGCCAGTGCCTTAAGGTCTGCCAGCAGCAGTCCCGCTGGGGCAAATGCAGCTGCATCGTCCGGGCTTAATACAGCCGTCACGCCCCAGTCGCTGCGGGCTGCGATTACCGTAGTAACGGCATTGCCAATTTTGGCGGTATATCCGTTTTTGCAGAGATACTTTGTGAATGGTCTGATGTTGGGTGGTGTAAAGGAGTAGTAGCATGGGTATAAAAATGAAATCACAATGTTTTAATCCATATCTTCCGTCATGGGAGTATATTCCCGATGGAGAACCCTATGTATTTAACGGTAGGGTCTATGTATATGGCTCACATGACCGGGCAGACGGATGGGTTTTCTGCCTGAACGACTATGTATGCTGGTCGGCACCTGTCGATGATTTAAGTAACTGGCGGTACGAAGGGGTAATCTATAAGAAAACAGATGATCCCTTAAATACGGACGGAAGAATGTGCTTATACGCTCCGGACGTTACGGTGGGACCGGACGGTCGGTATTATCTGTATTATGTGCTGGATAAAGTATCTGTAGTGTCGGTGGCTGTATGTGATACTCCAGCCGGACATTATCGGTTTTATGGATATGTGCGTTACCCAGACGGAATCCGGCTTGGCGAGCGGGAGGGAGATGAGCCGCAGTTTGACCCTGGATTGTTAACAGAAGGAGAAGTTACCTATCTTTATACCGGATTTTGCGGACATGGCGATGCATCTCGAACGGGTGCGATGGTGACGATGCTGGAACCGGATATGCTCACTGTAAGGGAAGCGCCCTTGGTGATTGTGCCGGGCGGATGCTATGGCAAAGGCACCGGATTTGAGGGGCATGAGTTTTTTGAAGCTCCGTCCATCCGAAAAAAGGGGGATACCTATTATTTTATCTATTCCTCGATTGCCATGAACGAATTGTGTTATGCCACCAGTAAATCACCGACCAATGGGTTTGAATACGGGGGCGTCATCATAAGCAATTGTGATTTGCATATTGATTCGTATAAACCCGGAGACAAGCATGCTTATCCGGCGGGGAACAATCACGGAAGCATCGTAGAAATAAACGACATTTGGTATATCTTTTACCACAGGATGACTAACGGGACATGGTTCTCCCGACAGGGCTGTATGGAGAGGATATCGATACAAGAGAATGGTATCATTCCCCAAGTGGAAATGACATCTCTTGGGGGCAACCCTAAACCGCTTGAAGGATATGGAGAATACCCTGCCTATATTGCCTGTAACTTGTTTCATACTTCCGGAGAAGATTGTCCCACAATCACTCAGGACGGCGGAGACGGGGATACAGAGCCGGGTTACATAGCAGGTATCACTGATTCTGCTGTCATCGGCTTTAAGTATTTCTCCTTCAATGGTGTGAAATGGAAAAATAGAATTCCAAGTGTGACAATCCTGACACGAGGATATTGTAATGGTGTATTTGAAATCAAGACATCGTCGGATGGTGCGTGTCTTGGAAGTATATCGGTGGAAAGTACCAACATATGGACAGTATTTGGGACGGAGGCACTAATTCCGGAAGGGATTCATGCCTTATACTTTATTTACAAGGGTACGGGCAGTCCGAGCCTGCTTTCCTTTGTGCTGGAATAGAGGATAATATACTGGATTTGGAGGAAGATATGGAAGCTTTGGAAGGAAAAAAATACCGGAACATGTTTCTTGAAATCGGGAAAAACGAGCAGGAGATAGAGGACCGGTTGAAGGAAATATCAGATACTTTCTTCTATGGAGAGGATAGGCTTTTCTTTCCGGTGGGAGAAGATATGGCATATATAGAGGACACGGGAAATCATGATGTGCGTACCGAAGGTATGGCATATGGGATGATGTTGTCCGTGCAGTTAGACAAGCAGGAGGAATTTGACCGGCTTTGGACATGGACAAAAACGTATATGTGGATGGAGCAAGGAGAAAACGAAGGGTATTTTGCCTGGTCCTGCAAAACGGACGGCTCCAGGAATTCAGATGGACCGGCACCGGATGGCGAGGAGTTTTTTGCTATGGCATTATTTTTTGCTGCTCACAGATGGGGTGAGCGGGAGGGAATATTTAATTATTCCACAGAAGGGAAGGAAATACTGCGGGCGTGCCTTCATAAGGGGGAAAACGGGCGTCCCGGATATCCTATGTGGGATCGGGAACGCAAGCAAATCTTGTTTATACCAGGCTGTGATTTTACGGATCCGTCTTATCATTTGCCGCATTTCTATGAATTGTTTGGGCTGTGGGCATATGAGGAGGACAGGGGATTTTGGAAGGAAGCCGCTGCCGCCAGCAGGGAATACCTGGTAAAGGCATGTCATCCCGTGACAGGGATGTCTGCTGAGTATGCGGAATTTGACGGCAGCCCTATGAGCCGCAGTCTGCCGAATATGTCGGAGCGTCATGACTGGTTTTATAGTGATGCCTACCGGACTGCTGCCAATATCGGGCTGGATTATGAATGGTTTGGGGTAGATTCGGGACAACGGACTGCTGTCGTCAGGCTCATGCACTATTTAGGCAGGGTGCGCCGGGAGAATCCCTTTCTCATATATGAAGTGGACGGCACACCTGTAAACCAAAAAGCTCTTCACCCCACCGCCATCATAGCCACAACGGCGCAGGGTGCGCTTGCCGTACCACATAGTTTAACGGAGGAAAATGAGGAATCGGTCTTGGCAGGAGAATGGCTGAAACGTTTTTGGAATGAGCCTATGAGAATCGGAGAGAGAAGATATTATGATAATTGCTTATATTTGTTTGCTTTTTTGGCTTTAAGCGGTAATTATCGTATATGGTCCCAGAAAAAAAGGACATCTGTATGAGTAAGCGAGTCAGGAGGACATTGCGATGAAATCAGAAACGATGAAGTTGTATGATGATAGAAATGATGTAACGCTTACATCCTATATTTTGGAGGATTCACCGGAACTGTTAGACGGGAAATCCAGACCGGGTATTATTATCTGTCCCGGAGGGGCATACCTGAATTGCTCTGACAGGGAGGCGGAGCCGGTAGCCTTAAGGTTTGCGGCGATGGGGTATCATGCGTTTGTCTTGCGCTATTCCGTGTATTATGAGGGAAAGGGCGGTATGCCGGATATGTCGGAAACCTTGCAGCGAAAGACGCATTGTATTCATCCGAGTCCCATGCGTGAAATTGGGAAGGCAATGTTGATGGTAACATCCCGCGCAAAAGAATGGCTTTTGGACACCAGGCGGATAGTGATCTGCGGATTTTCAGCAGGGGCACATAACTGTGCTATGTATGCAGTAAACTGGGATAAGCCTGTTATCACGGACTATTTTGGAGAAGGGAAAGAGCACTTTAGACCTGCGGCAGTGATTTTGGGTTATCCTCTCACGGACTATTATTATATGCGGGATGTTGTGCGGGATAATCCGACAGCAGCAGGTTTTTTTGCGGCTTCTAATACGGCATTTCTTGGTATGGCAGAAGTGACCGATGAATTGTTTGAGGAAGTAAGCCCGGTTTACCATGTGACAGAGAATACGCCGCCGATGTTTATCTGGTCGACGGCTTCTGATGATCTGTTACCAATCCAGCACAGCATTCGGATGGCACATGCACTGGCAGATTGCAATATACCATTTGCACTTCATATCTTTGAAGAGGGAGCACATGGATTGTCACTTGCAAATCAGACGACTTCAAAGGTAGCGTCACAGATAAATGAAGACGTGGCACAGTGGATTAACTTGGCAGAAAAATGGTTGCAAAAGAGGTTCGCAGACAAGCCCTTATACGATTATGTATGAGGGCTTGTCTTAAAATCAGGAGGGGTATTGGTATGTATACAAATTGCTGGCTTGCATACAGACAGTTATACAAATCTGCAGGGGGAGGCATTCCTATATTCTGCAGCCCAAAGTTCTACAAACAAGGTAGACGACAGGAAGGCAGAATAATAGACAGTGCTATCTTAGAAATAGAAAAAGGAATTATGGGGTTATTTGGCAGAAAGACGATTCTCGTAGAGGAAGAGCCGGAAGACAGAGAAGGGATATGTCTGGTGCTTATAGAAGACATGGAGGCGGAGGAATATTGTATTACGGCAAAGGGCGGGAGGGGCACCGTTGCCGCCGCAGACGGCAGGGGGATCTTATACGGTGTGTTTGCCATGCTTAGAAATCTGCAGTTGGCAGAAGGGCTTCGGGAATTTGAAGAATGGGATTATGAGGAAGCCTGTGCACCTGACAATCCCATCAGGATGCTGAACCATTGGGACAATCTGGACGGCAGTATAGAGCGGGGTTACTCAGGGGAGTCCTTCTTTTTTAAAAGCAATGAGGTGCTGACCGGAGAGCGGGTGGAGGAATACGCAAGGCTTGCAGCTTCCGTGGGCATCAATGCCGCTGTCATCAACAATGTCAATGTAAAAGAAGCGGCAACAGAGCTGATTACCCACCGCTATTATGAGAAAGTAAATAGGATTTCGGATATTTTTGCGTCTTATGGTATTGATTTATATTTAAGTATCAATTATGCTTCCCCTATCGAGCTCGGGAGCCTGACAACCGCCGACCCCTGTGACGGGAAAGTGATACAATGGTGGAAGGACAAGGCGGCAGAGATTTGGGAGCATATTCCTTTGCTTGGCGGGTTTTTGGTTAAGGCGGATTCCGAAGGCAGACCCGGTCCTTTTACCTACGGCAGAACCCACAGTGACGGCGCAAATATGCTTGCTGATGCCCTTCTGCCCTATGGTGGCAGAATTTTATGGCGGTGTTTTGTCTATAACTGCACTCAGGATTGGAGGGATACAAAGACGGATAGGGCAAACGCAGCATACGACCATTTCAAACCGCTAGACGGAAGCTTTCGTGACAATGTTATCCTGCAAATCAAGAACGGACCTATGGATTTTCAGGTAAGAGAGCCGGTTTCTCCCTTGTTTGGAGCACTTTCACATACCAATATAATGCTGGAAGTACAGGCGGCGCAGGAATATACGGGGCAGCAGTGGCACGTCTGCTATCTGATTCCCTGGTTTAAAGAAATACTGGAGTTTGACATGTGCTGTATTTCTGATTCAGGAAGAAAGAAACCTTGCCAGAATCCAGAGAGCAGGGTGGCGGATTTAATAAGAGGTGGATGCCGCGGTGGAAAAAACTGCGGTATTGCGGCAGTGGCAAATACCGGAAATGACGAAAATTGGACAGGACATGATTTGGCAGCAGCAAATTTCTATGGATTCGGGCGGCTCTCCTTTCAGACATCTCTGACTGCCGAGCAGATTGCCAAAGAATGGATCATACTAACCTTTGGAGATAATAAAAAGGTTATGGAAAATCTGTTTACGATACTGCTGATGTCGTGGCAGACCTATGAAAAATATACATCACCCTTAGGTATAGGCTGGATGGTAAATCCAGAACATCATTACGGACCCAATGTAGATGGTTATGAATATGACAGATGGGGAACCTACCATCGTGCGGATAGCAAAGGAATAGGTGTGGATAGAAGCCCGGCCGGAACAGGGTTTTGCAACAGATACAACGAACCTTTGGCATCTATGTTTGCAGATGCAAAAAGCTGTCCGGAAGAAGTGCTTTTATTTTTCCACCATATGCCATATAGCCATCAATTAAAGTCTGGAAAAACCATTATACAACATATTTATGATACTCACTTTGAAGGGGCGCAGGATGCGGCTCGGTTTTTAGAATTATTTGAAGAAATAGAACCGTATTTGGATAAGGATGCTTACGATCGGATACATGCAAGGATGCTTCACCAGAAAGAGCATTCCGTGGAATGGAGGGATAGAATCAATACGTATTTTTACAGGATGTCCGGTATTCCGGATGAAAAAGGCAGGAAAATTTATGGGGTAATGGCCTCATTCATCAAATAATTTTATTTTTGATTATTCATACAACAACCAGGGTAATTTGTAGCTAAATACTGCTCATGTACAGATTTTCGCAGAATCGTAATTGCCTGTCCGCCGAAAATCATTCTTTGGAGAAAAAATCCCGATAATCTGGAGAACATATCTAATCACAACCTACCTTTGTTCTAATTCGGCTCCTGCGGAAGGCGGTGAGAATATGGAACTCCATTCGCATGAAATATATAAGCAGCCCACTTTTTCTGTGCAAATAATATCCGTTCACGCCGATTTCTGGTATCATAGAGTGCCTGCATTTGTGGATTTGATATCGTTGCAGACATCACTAACCTTGACGGAAACATATAGAATAAATACAGGTATTCACAGACAGAGTAAATCGCTAACTTGCGTTGGTAGAAAAAGCAAGCCTATTCTAGTAGATAGATTTGGAAATTGTCTAGCCTTGAATCAATACAGCACAGGCAGCGTTAAACATTTAGGGACTTATTATGAATATTATATAACGTAAAATAAGGAGCGGAAGCCGAGAGGTTTCCGCTTTGACTATGTTTGTATTTGTAATGTACAGGAAGTAATGATAGAATAAGAGAAACATTACAAAATCTAAAAAGTTTTGCAATTATCTAAATAATATAGCTGATAAAAGGAGAAAGACACCATATGGAAAGAGATTACATTACATTAACAATTGGAAAACAAAAGAATATCGCATTAATTGCTCATGACGGTAAGAAGAGCGATTTAATTAGGTGGTGTCAGGATAATTATGAGATATTGAAGGGGCATTTTCTTTGCGGAACGGGAACGACGGCCCGTATGATTACGGATAGTACCGGCCTTCCGGTGAAGGGTTATAACAGCGGTCCCCTCGGGGGCGATCAACAGATCGGTGCGAAGATTGTGGAGGGAAAAGTAGATTTTGTTATCTTCTTCTCCGATCCGTTAACGGCAGCGCCTCATGATCCCGATGTGAAAGCTTTGCTCCGTATTGCACAGGTGTATGATATTCCCATTGCAAATAATAAAGCAACTGCTGACTTCCTTATTCACTCGAAACTGATGGAAGAAAGCTATGATCATGATGTTATTAACTTCCATAAGAATATCTCTGAAAGAGCGAGTAATATGCAAGGGGGCAACTAGGAACTGACAGGAGAAAAGGAAGATGAGAAGAGCTGACAGGGAAGAGAAGGGCCTCGATGAAATATTGGAGATTACCGGAAACTGTTCCATGACAGCGAAACGAAGAGTCATGGGCTAAGTACATAAATATGAACGGACAAAAGGATGATAATTTCCTTTTGTCCGTTTTTAAATTGCGAGGTTTAATCTTCCGGTTTATATTTTTTCTCAAGCATACTCATCCAATAACCGAGTGCAGTTCCCGCCGCACACATAAGGATGCAGATAATTGTTCCGGCGCTGAGATAATTGAAGTTTCTTGGGATAATCATCACGGTAGAGGCAAATACTACACCTAAGATAAAATGGAATAATCCAGCATAAGCCTTGGAGAAGATGTAGTCCATAAGCTTCGCTAAAAGCAGAACACAGGCGAGCCCTCCTAACCCAAGGGGAATAAGAACCATCATATCCATGGAATTAATACCGTCTGCCATAGATTTGTACATTCCCATGTAAACGAGGAAGTTCGAGGGACTAAGACCCGGAACAATAATACCAAGACCGATCAAAGCACCTGCAAGCATCCATGTACCGAAGTTCTGAGGCACACCGCCTCCGAACAGAGCTTCTCCGTAGAATAAGAAGACAAGGCTGATAACGAAGGTAATCGCAAGAATAACGATATGTTTAGAGTTTCTTCCCTTTTTACCGGCTTGTTCCCATAAAGCAGGTATTGTTCCCAGGATACAGCCAACGAACATCCAGAGGATATATGTTTCATAAGTTCCAAGTAAGAAACTTACGGCGAAGGATAAGACGTAGACGCCGGTAATTCCTCCAAGTCCCACAGGGATAAAGAATAGGACATTTTTCTTAAAATCCTTTGTAATGTGTGCCAGGAAAGTAATGATTTGTTCATAAATACCGAAAACGGCTGCTAACGCACCTCCACTAACACCGGGAAGGATGAATCCGGAACCGATGAACATCCCCTTCACAAAACGTAAAATCCAATTTTCCATAACTTGCTCCTTAACTATGTAATTATTTATCTATTAAAGATACGACCCTTGTATTATAACTTAATTGGAACATAATATAAACCATTTATTTAGAAACTTATTTTATAAATGGAGATTTTACCAGAGCTGCTGAATATCTTCACTATGCACAATCCAATGTTACGACCCAAATAAAACAATTAGAAGAAGAATTGGGTGTGAGGCTTTTTGAGCGTATTGGTAAAAATATTTCTCTTACTTCGGAGGGAGAAGAATTGATAGTTTATGCCAGGCAAATACTTAATTTATCAAATGATTTAAAGAAAAAGTTTATTAATAAAAATGATTATGGACGTATTACTATTGGTGCATCGGAATCGGTATGTATTTATAGGCTTCCCGAGATTATAAAGGCGTACCAGATAGAGCATCCCTATGTCGAATTATATTTAAATGTTTTGGATACGGCTGATTTTATCCCCTTACTTACCAATAACACAATCGATATTGCATTTACTCTAGATGTACCTGTGCGTAACCCTTCAATAATTACTGAATTACAAATTGAAGAAACTATTTGTGCTTTTTCCATCCCAGAATATCCGCTTGCAAAAAATCCGAAAGTAACAATTGAGGATTTCTCTAATATTCCTCTGATTTTCACAGGAAAGGAATGCTGTTATCGGAAAATGTTTGAAAAAGATTTGCTGGAAGCTTCCATAACACCCCAAATTGTTCTCGAGACAAGCAGCCTGCAAGTAATAAAACAGACGGTACTCAGCGGACTTGGAGTATGCGTTCTTCCGCAATTAGCAGTACAAAAAGAATTAGACAATAATGAGCTGGTCAAAATTAACTATGTGACAAACTATAAAATTGCATCACAGCTCATATATCATAGGGATAAGTGGATTTCAAAAAACTTAAAAGATTTTATTGCTGCCGTTAAAACTCATATTATGAAGCAATGATAATCTTTATACAAAAACGAAGCATAAAGGATAAGAAAATATATGATGTATGTGATAAGGTCACTGAGAAAGCAAGATAAGTGTGCTATATTTTAATCACACCAAACATAAGAAAGACGGACGATTGCAAAACTATGACTTTTTCAATCGCCTGACTAAGAAGGAAAAGGAGAGTAATATGGGACTTTTTGATTTATTCCGTGCCGGCGGCAGCATTAATGAAGGGGTGGAAAGATTTAAGAATACGCAGGGAGCGATTTTGATAGATGTAAGGACGAAAGAAGAATTCGCTGCAGGAAATATTCCGCATAGTTTGAATGTTCCTCTTAATAGAATAGAAACCATTAAATACAGTAAGGAGAGCCCGCTATTCGTATATTGCCAGAGCGGAGGCAGAAGTGCACAGGCATGTTCCTGGTTAAAAAAACAGGGATATCAAGTGGAAAACCTGGGAGGAATCGCATCCTATAGTGGACCGATTCGAAGGAAATAAGATGACTTGAAAGAGAGAAGAAATAACGCCCGGAGAATTGTCGGCTAACAATTTTCCGGGCATTTCATCATTTCTGTTATTCTTCATTTTGCAATGCGTCATATCCTTCTTCGCCGGTTCTTACTTTGATAACATTTTCTACATCATAAATAAAAATTTTACCATCGCCTACATTGCCTGTATAAAGCGCTTCCTTTATCGTCTTAACTAAGAGGTCCACGGGTACTTTACTGATAACGATTTCCAATTTAATTTTAGGGAGAAGCTGTGCTTCTACGGGAACGCCCCTGTATATCTGCTGATATCCTCTCTGCATACCGTATCCGAGAACGTTGGTCACAGTGATTCCGGTAATACCAATGTTGTCGAGGCGGTTTTGCAGCAGTGCGAAGCGATTCTGATTAGTGATGATATCCACTTTAGTGAGCTTGGAAGAACCGCTGGATGTGTTCTTCACAGGTATTGCTACCTCAGGAGGAACGATCTCTGCTTTAGATGCTGCATCATCTATGCCGGAAGTGGGAGGAGCGATCATGAAGTCGGCATAGCTGCTTACCAAACCATGTTCCGGTAAGTCGAGTCCCTGAATTTCTTCTGCGGAAGAAACGCGAAGTCCATTAGTCTTTTTGATAGCCCAAAAGATAACGACCATAGTAACGGCAGTCCAGAGTGCGATTGATACAATTCCTAAAATCTGTATGCTAAGCTGATAGAAGCCTCCTCCATAAAATAATCCGTTCACTGCTGCGCCGGGAGCTTTGTCTGTGGCGAAAAGACCGACAGCCAAGGTTCCCCAAATGCCGTTAGCACCATGGACTGCTACCGCACCTACAGGATCATCCACATGAAGCTTGATATCGATGAACTCGACAGCGACAACGACCAGGATACCTGCAACAGCACCGATGATCAATGAACCCAAAGCATCGACGTTGGCACATCCGGCAGTAACGGCTACAAGACCGGCCAGAGATCCGTTCAAGGACATGGAAACGTCCGGTTTGCCGTTTTTTATCCAGGTAAAGCACATAGTTACTACAGTCGCGATTCCCGGAGAAAGAGTGGTAGTCAGAAAGATGGAACCGAGCTGTTCTACGCTTGTAGCGGCAGCACCGTTGAATCCATACCAACCGAACCAAAGGATAAATACGCCAAGAGCTCCTAAAGTTATCGAATGGCCGGGAATCGCTTTGGCGATCTTTTTACCGGTTTTTGCATCGATAGTGTATTTACCGATACGAGGTCCGAGAATGGCAGCGCCGATGAAAGCGGAGATACCGCCCACCATATGAATAGCGGAAGAACCGGCAAAATCGATGTAACCCATATTAAAGAGCCAGCCCTGGCTGTTCCATATCCAGCCGGCTTCTATCGGATATACCAAAAGACTGATTACTGCGCTATAGATACAGTAAGAAGAGAATTTGGTTCTTTCGGCCATAGCACCGGACACAATAGTAGCCGCCGTAGCACAGAAAACTAAATTAAATACAAAGCTTGAAAAATTAAATTCGGAAAAATTAGTAAAAATCTGAAAATTAGGAATGCCGATTAATCCGAATAAATAATTTTCGGACATCATCAGGCTGAATCCCAAAAGGACAAATACTACTGTACCGATACAAAAGTCCATCAGGTTTTTCATAATGATATTGCCCGCATTTTTAGCGCGTGTAAATCCGGTTTCGACCATCGCAAAGCCGGATTGCATGAAAAATACTAATGCAGCACCGATTAGAAACCATATGGGAAAGACTACGCTATTTACTGCTTCAACAACTTGATTCATAAAATATCCTCCTTGAATTAAGAACGTGAGAGTGGTGCCGTTTACGGCAATTCTTATCTCCGCGAGTTGCGCATTCTGCACGGAGAGTTTTAATTCTATAGGAAAAAAGCGTTGTCTTTTCGTGCCACAAGGCATTTCCATAGAATTAAAAAGGGCGCTATCCATATGGACAGCGCCTTTGCTTTTATAAACTATCGATATTTAATTTGCTCGAGCGAAGAAGCGACGGTATGGAATTACTTTCATACAGAAGTTCTTTCGATTAATCATAATATGGAATGAGTGATATGGCAATACAAAAATTACAGTTCGTAAATAACTTATAAAATACTCCTTAAATTATAATAAAGTTTATGCAATATTAAGTATTTTTTTCCATGGTTTGAGTGAATTAAATAAAGAATAAACTTGAGTATGGCGTAGAAAAAACTTCTGAGGTTTTGCTTGTATCCTCTTATCGGGCTTAGTATCCGGCAAAAAAAGCTGGTAAAAGTAAATAAACTATAGTATCATAAGATTCATAAATCAAATTATATCCATTTAAGGTGCCGGAATGAGCGCAGACTCATTTCGGTGAAAAGGGAAACAGGTGCAAATCCTGTACGAACTCGTCACTGTGATAAGGGAGTTACGGCAAAACGCCACTGATGCAACATTGGGAAGGCTGCCGTTAGCGATAATCTTTTAGTCAGGAGACCTGCCTTAGATGAAGAATAGTACAGCCACGAGTAATTGGTCTGGAATAGATAAGGGATAGGTTCTCCTATGTCTTTTTTTCCTCTATGTCCGTTTGTGGCATGGAGGTTTTTTTATGTCTAAATCAATCATGATACAAGGTACGATGTCCAACGCGGGAAAGAGTCTGTTAGTAGCAGGCCTATGCCGGATATTTGCACAGGACGGTTATTCCGTGGCTCCCTTCAAGTCCCAGAACATGGCGCTCAATTCCTATATTACGAAAGATGGCCTGGAAATGGGACGGGCGCAGGTGATACAGGCACAGGCAGCAGGTATTGAGCCGTCTGTCTGCATGAATCCTATCTTATTAAAACCTACGAACGATACCGGATCACAGGTCATTGTAAATGGAGAAGTAATAGGGAATATGGCGGCAAGGGATTATTTCACCTATAAAAAGGAGTTGATCCCTGTTATAAAGGAAGCCTATAAAAAGTTGGAGGAGACGGCGGAAATCATTGTTATGGAAGGAGCCGGTAGTCCGGCGGAAATCAATCTAAAGGAAAATGACATCGTGAATATGGGATTGGCAAAACTGGTGGACGCTCCTGTATTATTGGTAGGAGATATCGATCGGGGAGGGGTATTCGCACAGCTTCTCGGTACGATGATGCTGTTAGAGGAAGATGAGAAAGCACGAGTGAAAGGGCTGATTATCAATAAGTTTCGCGGTGATAAGTCTATTCTGGATCCGGGTATAGAGATGTTGGAAGAAAAGGGGGGCAGACCAGTTGTCGGTGTAATACCGTATATGAATATCGCAATAGAGGATGAGGACAGCTTAAGCACTCGTTTTGACAAAAGAGATACTTGCCCGATTGACATCGCAGTGATTCGTTTTCCCAGAATCTCTAATTTCACAGATTTCGATATCTTTGAACAGTTTTCCGGTGTTTCCCTAAGATATGTGAAAAGTGCGAAGGAGCTTGGAGGGCCGGATATGATTATACTTCCGGGAAGTAAGAATACAATGGGCGATTTATGCTGGATGCGTCAAAATGGTCTGGAAGCTGCAGTGAAAAAAAGGGTAGGAGACAGCGTTATCTTCGGTATCTGCGGAGGATATCAAATGCTAGGAGAAAAGATTACAGATCCTTTTTCGGTGGAAGAAGGAGGCAGTATGCGCGGATTGGAATTACTGGCAATAGAAACCGAGTTAAAACGGGAGAAAACGAGAACACAAGTAGTGGGAAAATTTCAAGAGGTTAAGGGCGTACTCTCAACGCTTTCAGGAAGGGAAATCGCCGGATATGAGATACATATGGGAGTCAGCAAAGGGAACGAAAGGAATTCTCTTAGCCTTCTTGCAGATAAAGAAAGTGGTGGATATAAGGTGGACGGTGTTTACAAGGAGAATGTATATGGCAGCTATGTACATGGCGTCTTCGATCATGGAGAAATAGCCTTTGCAGTCATAAAGGCGCTCGCGGAGAAAAAGGGGATTGCCTATGACGAAAGCGATGGCATAAGGGACTACGCTGCTTTTAAGGAAAGGCAGTACGATAAGTTGGCAGATGAACTGAGAAAAAGCCTGGATATGGATTATATTTATCGTTTGTTGGAACAGGCGTGAGGTGACCATATGACAGAGAAGGAATGGCAGAGTTTATATATTCATAAGCCGGATGATACTATCAGGCAAATGATCAAGGAACGATGGGATAATATTGCCAAGCCCTTGGACGGTCTTGGGCAGTTTGAGGAAATTACCGCACGGATAGGAGCTATTTTAAAAAGCGAAGATATTGATATTTCCAAGAAAGCAGTAATTGTCATGTGTGCGGATAACGGTATTGTGGAAGAAGGAATCAGCCAGAGCGGTCAGGAAGTAACGTCCAGCGTGGCAATTAGTATGGCAGAAGGAACGAGCAGCATATGCAGGATGGCAAAAATTGCAGGTACAGATGTAATACCGGTGGATATAGGAATCAATCGGGAAATGAGCATAGAAGGAATCTTGCCAAGGAAGGTTGCCTACGGAACGAGAAATTTCTTAAAGGCTCCGGCTATGACGAGGGAAGAGGCGCTACAAGCGATGGAAATCGGTCTTAAACTAGTGCAGGAGTGCAAGGAAAAGGGATATCGGATTCTTGCCACAGGGGAGATGGGGATAGGAAATACAACGACCAGCGCAGCGGTATCTTCTGCACTTCTCGGATGCTCGGTAAGGGAAACGGTAGGGAAAGGAGCAGGGTTAAGCGAGGAAGGTCTTCGGCATAAGACGAAGGTGATTGAACAGGCGCTTAAAACTCATCAATTATCACAAGAGGATTCTCTTGGCATTCTGGCTGCGGTAGGAGGGCTCGATATTGCAGGATTAGTAGGAGTTTTTATCGGTGGTGCTCTGTTTCATATTCCGATTGTAGTGGACGGTGTTATCAGTGCAGTAGCCGCTTTAACAGCCCAGCGTATGCTGCCGGGAGTAAAAGAATTCTTGATTCCCTCCCATATGAGTAGAGAACCGGCGGCTAAAAAGGTAATGGAAGAATTAGGGCTTTATCCTGTGATTACCGCTGATATGGCACTCGGCGAAGGGAGTGGAGCGGTAATGATGTTTTCGCTTTTGGACATTGCCCTTTCGGTATATAAGGGTCATACAGGCTTTCAGGACATCGGTGTAAGAGCATATAGGCGCTTTTTATAGGGATTATAATTGATTTTGAGTCCGCTGAGACGGGCATGGGGGATAAAAATGGTAATTGTTATATTTGGCGGCAGCGGAAGTGGGAAGTCTGCTTATGCGGAACAGAAGATATTATCTCTTGCGGAGACCGTCCCCGTCTATTATCTGGCAACTATGCAGGTCTATGATGAAGAAGGGCGGAACAAGGTGTACAGGCATAGGAGACAGAGAGAGGGGAGAGGGTTCCTTACAATAGAACAGCCGATGGATATTGGGGAAGTAACAAATCAAATTGAGAAATCTTCAGCCATTCTTCTGGAATGTATGTCTAACCTGATAGCAAATGAGATGTTTACAAAGGGTGAAGGAAGAGAAGGGGATATCACGCAGATTGAGCAACGTATCGTAAGTGGGATAGAACAATTGGCGGCAGCGGCAAAGCACCTGGTTATCGTAACAAATAATGTATTTGAAGATGGCGGCGGATATGATGAAATGACAATTCAGTATATGGAGTTGCTCGGCAGAGTAAACGGAAGGATTTCCGGAATTGCAGATCAGGTGATCGAAGTGGTAGTGGGTATACCGATAAGGGTGAAATAATGTGGAAAGGCATGGTTAATTGGATGTTCATATTGAAATCGATAGTAATTGCTTTTTCTATGTTTTCGGGGATACCGGTTCCGCAGTTTGAATGGAAGGAAAGGGAGATGAAATATATGATTGCTTTCTTTCCTTTGGTAGGGATTGTGATAGGAGCAGTTGTATTTTCCTGGAGCTTGCTTTGCGAGAACAAAGGAATAAGCAGAGGTTGTTTTGTTCTTATCGGAACTGCGCTTCCTATCTTACTCTCGGGAGGAATTCATTTGGATGGATATATGGATACGATGGATGCTCTTTCCTCTTATCAAGATAAGGAAAAAAGGCTCGCAATATTAAAAGATGCACATATCGGTGCTTTTGCTGTTATCGGCACCCTTGTTTATTATTTCATTTATATCGGTGCTTATATGGAAATAGAGGGAAAAGAAGCGATGGTGATCGTAGCGGCAGGCTTTTACCTTTCCCGGATTCTTAGCGGAATTAGCGTGGTAACCTTTTCCTGTGCAAAAAAGGATGGATTATTATATACCTTTTCCGGTAGTGCGCAAAAGACAGCAGTACGGATACTTCTATATCTGCAGCTGTTGCTATGCGGGGGTATCATGATCTTCTTCGCAGGAAAAATAGGTGTAGCAGCTCTTTTCGCATGTATCCTTCTTCTTTTCTATTATAGACAGAAATGTACGAAGGAATTCGGAGGAATTACCGGAGATACCTCTGGATACTTCACCTTGTTATGCGAGATAGCCATTATGTTAGTTGCCTCCTTTGGATTAGGAATAAAGTAGTTGCGAGAAAGATAAGAGGTGTGGTGATGGAATTATATATAGGTGGATATGCACAAGGGAAATTGGCATATGTTTTGAGACGAACCGGTTATCGGATAGAGGACGTGATGGATGGGGGGAAGGAAGAAATCCAATATGAGCAGGGAAATAAGAAAGTAATCAATAATTTTCATGAATGGTTTCGCCGCACGATACAAAAAGAAGAAATGCCGGAGGAGATGGTGGAACGAATGCTGGCGGAGCATCCGGATATGATCATTATCGGCAATGAGATAGGAAATGGCATTGTGCCTATGGATGAGGTGGAAAGGGAGTATAGGGAACGTTTGGGCAGATGCTTATGTGAGATTGCGGGGAAGGCAGATAAGGTGGAGCGGATTATATGTGGATTGGGGCAAAGAATTAAATGAAACTGATACTCATACGCCATGGAGCGACAACGGCAAATGAAGAGGGAAGATACGCCGGGGCAAGGACAAATGAGCCTCTAAGCGAGAAGGGGCGGGATGAAATAAAAGGGGCGGCGGAGAAAGGAATATATCCACCGGCGGATATATTAATTGCAAGTCCCATGAAGCGCTGCATGGAGACCGCAAAGCTTATTTATAAAAGGGCCCCTGATATTTTGATAGAAGATTGGAAGGAAATTGATTTCGGAAGTTTTGAAGGAAAGACCTATAAGGAATTGAGCGGCAGCCGTGATTATCAAAAATGGATAGACAGTGATGGAAGTTTGCCTTTTCCGCAGGGAGAAAGCAAAGAAGAACTCCAGGATAGATGTAGAAAGGGATTCTTCCTATTTTGTAAAAAGATGGCAGAGCTTATAAGCGACGGAGAAGGAAATCCGGAGTGTGCGGCAGCGGCTGTCGTACATGGGGGAACGATTATGGCGATCTTAAGTACCTTTGGAGAAGGGGAATACTATGGATTTCAATGCGGAAACGGAGAGGGGTATATCTGCGAGCTTTCTATAGGAAGACCGCCCTATATTGGACAGATCAGAAAGTTGTGAGACTATGGAATTCATCGTTACTGTTCACATCCCAATCATAGTTTCGTAATTGCTTTGGAAAATGACAGAAAGAGAGGAAAGAGGATGTACCAATATCATATGATAAGCTTTTTCTTAGGTTTTCTTCTGGACTTAATTTTGGGAGATCCGTATTGCCTTCCTCATCCGGTTCGTTTCATAGGATGGTTGATTGTAAAGATGGAACAATTTCTATTACCGATGGATAGAACAGGGGAAATATCGGAGAAAAGCAAAGAAAGAAGAGGGAAGATGCTTGTGTTGGTCGTTCTTAGTGTGACGGGGATGATGGTATGGCTTGTGCTGTATCTTGCCTATTGGCTCCACCCCATGACAGGAGTTCTGATACATAGCATAATGACCTATCAGGCGCTCGCCCTAAAATGCTTGAAGACAGAGAGTACGAAGGTATACAAGCAATTAGAGGATGAAAATCTGGAAGGAGCGAGAAAAGCAGTATCCATGATTGTGGGAAGGGATACGAAAAGTCTCAATGAAGCAGGCGTGGCAAAGGCGGCAATTGAAACGGTAGCGGAAAATCTTTCCGACGGAGTTATTGCACCCATGCTCTATCTTGCTATCGGAGGGCCTGTCTTAGGATGGTTGTATAAAGCGATAAATACGATGGATTCTATGGTGGGTTATAAGAATGAGAAATATCTTTTCTTTGGAAGAGCAGCGGCGAAACTGGATGATATGGTGAATTATCTTCCGGCAAGAATTAGCGCATGGTTGATGGTGATATCCTGTTTTTTCCTGGGAAAAGACTTCGATGCGAAACAAGCCTTTATTATTTATCGAAGAGACAGATACCAACATGCCAGCCCCAACTCGGCACAGACGGAAGCAACGTGCGCCGGGGCACTTGGGCTAAGGCTTGCCGGAGATGCAACCTATTTTGGTAAGACGGTGAAGAAACCTTATATTGGCGATGAGCTCCGGATTGTGGAAGCAAAAGATATTGTTAGGTCGAACCGATTATTATATTCTGCTGCCATTTTATGCGAAGGAATCTGCCTGTTGGCGATGTTCATTACATTTAGGATACTCATTAAATAAAAGTAAGATAACTTTGGGAAAGGATAGAAAAATGCACGGAGGAGATATCTACCGCAATCGAGTGAATATAGATTTTTCTATTAATAGCAATCCCTTTGGCATGCCTGAAAGTGTGAAAAATGCATTGCAGGAGTCAATCGTAAACTGTGGAAGCTACCCGGATATAAGGAACGAGAAATTGCTGGCTGCCATCGCCGCAAAGGACGGAGTAAATAAGGAGCATATTCTCTGTGGAAACGGAGCCTCGGAGCTATTTATGTCCATTGTACATGGACTGCTGCCGAAGAAAATAATGATTCCGGTCCCCTCCTTTTTCGGTTATGAATATGCAGCGGCAGCGTCTGATAGTGAGATTTTATTTTATAAAATGAAGGAGGAGGAAGGTTTCAACCTGAATAGAGAGTTCCTTGCTTTTCTAAAGAGGGGAATTGATATTCTCTTTCTTGCCAATCCAAACAATCCGACGGGGAACTTAATAGCCCCGGTCTTTTTAGAAGCAGTATTGAAAGTATGTAAGAAGCTGGATATTATCGTAGTTTTGGACGAGTGCTTCCTGGAGTTTGTGGAAGGAGAAGGGGAGCTCTCTCTCAAGCTATCAATCAATAAATGGCCTAACCTTATTGTCGTTCGTTCGTTTACTAAGATTTTTGCCATACCCGGAGTGCGGCTCGGCTATCTTCTATGCGCAGAAGAAGTACTTCTTCAGAAAATAAAAAGGCAGCTCCCGGAATGGAATCTATCCTCCTTCGCACAAGCAGCGGGGGTAAACGCCTGCGGAGAAAAAGACTACATCGCATATACGGCAGCGTTCGTAAAACGGGAAAGAGAATATATGACAGGCAAGTTGCAGCAGATGGGAATTAAGGTATTTCCTTCCGAGGCAGATTATTTGCTATTTTATTCGGAGTATCCCCTATATGAAAAACTTCTGGAGAGAGGAATCTTAATTAGAGACTGCAGCAATTTCAGAGGACTTGGTAAAGGGTTTTACCGTGCAGCAGTGAGAACAGCGGAAGAAAATAGATGTTTATTGAAAGAAATTGAAAAGCAGAAAGGATGTGGCTGATAAGATGAATGGGATAGAATTCGTTCTGCCGAATGAAATCGAAAAAAGGAGTTTCGAGATCATTACAAAAGAGTTGGAAGAGAGGGGAATTACTTTGGAGAAGGAAAATGAAATGGTTATTAAGAGAGCCATTCATACCAGTGCAGATTTCGAGTATGCGGATACTATGATTTTCTCAGAGGGAGCCGTAGAGCGTGCGAAGGAATTGATTCGAAATGGCGCCTATATCGTAACGGATACGAATATGGCGCTTGCCGGTATTAATAAGAAGGTTTTGCAAAGCTTTGGAGGAGAGGCCATTTGTTTCATGGACAAGGAGGAAACGGCCCGGCTTGCAGCGAAGAATCAGACGACCCGTGCAACCGCCAGCATGGAACTGGCAACCAAAATAGAAAAACCCGTTATCTTTGCGATCGGAAATGCGCCGACTGCACTCATACAGTTATATGAAATGATAGAGAGTAAGAGATTTGTGCCGGAATTCATTATAGGAGTTCCTGTGGGATTTGTGAATGTGGTAGCTGCGAAGGAATTAATGATACATACAGGCGTGCCCCATATTATTAACCGGGGACGCAAGGGCGGCAGCAATGTAGCGGCAGCCATTTGCAATGCTGTTTTGTATGAACTTACATGAGGTATAGGGATGAGGTACGGTTTCACCACGGGAAGCTGTGCAGCCGCTGCGGCAAAAGCGGCAGCATACATGCTTCTAACAGGAAAAAAGAAAACGGAAATTACGGTGGCTACTCCGAAAGGAATTGCTTTTCATGCGAAGATTGAAGAGATTATCCGGGAGGAAAATCGGGTGGCTTGTGCGGTGAGAAAGGATGGAGGGGATGATCCGGATGTTACAACGGGAGCCCTTATCTTTGCGGAAGTATCCATAGGAAGTTCCTATGAGAAGGAAAGACGCGTTGTGATCGAAGGCGGAAAAGGGGTAGGCAGGGTTACGAAGCCGGGGCTCGACCAGCCGGTAGGAAATGCAGCCATTAATCATGTGCCGCGGGAAATGGTGGAACGGGAAGTGCTGGAGATATGTGAACTGACAGATTTTAAGGGAATTTTATCCGTTATTATTTCAGTACCTGAAGGGGAGGCACTTGCGGAGAAAACATTTAATCCCAGGCTTGGAATTATCGGAGGTATTTCCATTCTGGGAACTACGGGAATCGTAGAACCGATGAGCAGCCGGGCATTGCTCGATACGATTCGGGTAGAGCTTAATGTAAAAAAAGAAGAAGGAGCTGCGGCAGTGGCGGTGACTCCGGGCAATTATGGGCTAGATTTTATGAAGAAGGCTTACGGATATGATTTGGATCTAAGTGTAAAATGCAGCAACTTTATCGGCGACACCATCGATATGGCGGCGTCAGCGGGCTTTCAAGAGCTTCTTTTGACTGGACATATCGGCAAGCTGGTGAAGCTTTCCGGAGGAATTATGAATACGCATTCTAAAGAAGGAGATTGCAGGATGGAACTGATAGCAGCCGCCGGAATCCAAGCAGGAGTCGATGGAAATACCGTGGCAGAAATATTACAATGTGTGGCTACTGAGGAGGCGGTCAGAATCTTAAAGGCCTGCCATAAGCTGGAAGGGACAATGATGATTCTGATGGAAAAGACTTGTGTATATTTGAGGAAAAGAGCGGCCGGGCGGCTTCATATAGAATGCATCATGTATGCCAATGAGTTCGGAGAGTTGTCAAAGAGCGAGGGTGCAACAGCATTATTGGCAAAGATAAAGAGGGAGGAAGAATCATGGTCTACTTTGTAGGAGCGGGAAGCGGCGCGCCGGATCTCATTACGGTGCGGGGAATGCGTTTATTAGAGCGCGCGGATGTAATTATTTATGCGGGTTCTTTGGTCAATCCCGAGCTATTACATTATGCCAAGGAAGCGTGTCGTATTCACAATAGTGCGAAAATGACTTTGGAGGAGGTCATGGAGGTCATTGCGGAGGCAGAAAAGGAAAGCCAAATGACGGTACGCCTTCATACAGGAGATCCCAGTGTTTATGGTGCTGTCCGCGAGCAAATGGATATTCTGGAAGAGTGGAGGATTCCTTATGAAAGCTGTCCGGGTGTGAGTGCCTGCTTCGGTGCGGCGGCTTCCATGAATCTGGAATATACGCTGCCCCAGGTGTCCCAAAGTCTGATTATTACGCGAATGGAGGGGAAGACCCCGGTTCCGGAAAAGGAAAGCATTGAAAGCTTTGCAGCACACCGGGCATCGATGGCAATTTATTTGAGCAGTGGAATGACAGAAGAATTGAGCAAACGCTTGATAGAAGGAGGATACCGGGATAACACGCCGGCAGCAATTGTCTATAAGGCTACATGGCCGGAGGAAAAAGTCTGCTTGTGTACGGTAGGAACTTTGGCTCAGACAGCACAGGCGGAACAGATAACAAAAACAGCGTTGATTCTCGTAGGAGATGTAATTGCTCATAAGAATTATAGAAGATCCCGTTTATATGCGCCTGATTTCGAGACGGAATTTCGAGGGAAGAAAAGTGGAACGAAGAAAGATTAATATTATTAGTTTTACCGGACAGGGACTGGAACTATCGAAAGAACTGAAAAAAAGTATGGAAAAAGGAGGAAAAGAGGAGAGCTTCCTCACTTCTTTATATACGAAATGGAGTGGATATCAGGGGGAGGCTCGGGATGTGAAGGCTTGTAAGGAGAGTCTGTCTGAATGGGCGGAGCACTGCTTTTCGCAGAAGCATCCCGTTATCTTCATCGGTGCTTGTGCCATTGCGGTGCGGACGATTGCCCCTCTTATTAAGAATAAGCTGGAAGATGTTCCAGTGCTGGTTATAGATGAACAGGGAAACTTCGTAATTCCCATTTTATCAGGTCATTATGGCGGAGCCAATGAGCTGGCAGAAGAGATTGCAGGAAAAATGAATATGACAGCAGTTATTACAACTGCTACCGACGTGAATGGTTTGTTTGCCGTCGATGTATTTGCCAGAAAGAACGAGTTAACAATTGCCAATAAAGAAGGAATTAAACAAATTTCATCTAAGATACTCGACGGGGAGTCTGTGACCTTATGGATGGATGGAATATATGAAGGAGAACTGCCTAAGAGGCTGCTTTTATCAAAGGAAGATAATGAGTCAGCAGGGCGGCAGAAGGCATCGATTATTATCTCTCCTTATCATTACGAAGAAGAGCTTCCACATGTGAAACTGTATCTTATTCCGAAGGCTTTTGTCATTGGCATCGGTTGCCGGAAAGGCAAAAGCGTGGAGGAAATAGGCGAAGTCTTGGAAGAGCATCTTAAAGAACTGAAAATAAGAAAAGAAGCAGTGCTGGGTATTGCATCCATCGATCTTAAGAAAGAAGAAGAGGGAATTTGCAGACTGGCAGAAAAATATGGATGGGGATTCACTACATTTTCCAAAGAGGAACTGATGCAGGTTCCGGGCAATTATACCTCATCCGGCTTTGTGAAGGCTGTGGTAGGAGTGGATAATGTCTGTGAACGGTCTGCCATGGCCGCCTGTGGTAATGGTGCGAGCCTGATTCTTGAGAAACAGGCCAAGAACGGAATTGCAATAGCGATCGGAATGAGGAAATGGAGTGTGAACTTTCATGAAATATAATATTTATGTGGTAGGTATCGGGCCGGGATACGAAGAAATGATGAGCGATCAGGCAAAAAGGGTATTGGAAGAAAGTGATGTTATTGTGGGATATGGCGTTTATTTAGACTTGCTGGAAGCGCGTTTTCGGGAAAAAGAGCTCTTATCTACCCCGATGCGCCAGGAAGTGCAAAGGTGCAGGATGTGTTTTGAAGAGGCGAGAAAGGGGAAGAAAACGGCTCTTATCTGCAGTGGGGATGCCGGAGTATACGGAATGGCATCCCTCATGTATGAGATTGGAAGTGAGTATCCTGACTGTGAGCTTACGATTATTCCGGGAATTACAGCAGCCAATAGCGGTGCGGCAGTGCTGGGAGCACCTTTGAATCATGACTATTGTGTGATTAGCCTCAGTGATTTGCTGACCCCATGGGAGGCGATAGAGAAAAGATTAATTGCCGCGGCGGAAGGTGATTTCTGTATTGCTCTCTATAACCCTTCCAGCCATAAGAGAGCCGATTATCTTAAAAGGGCTTGTGAAATTCTGCTGGGGAAGATGGAGGAAGAAAGAGCCTGCGGATGGGTGGAGAATATCGGGAGAGAAGGAATGAAATCAATGACCTGTACGCTGAAAGAGCTGAAGGATGAGCGGGTAAACATGTTCACCACGGTCTTTATCGGGAATTCCCAATCGGAGATTAGAGAAGGAAAGATTATTACGAAAAGAGGCTATACCATATGAAACAAAGTCAAGTTCTGGTCTTTGGAGGAACCACCGAGGGAAGGGAGCTGGCAGAGGAATTATGCCGCCAAGGAATTGCTTGTACACTTAGCGTAGCGACCCGATACGGGGAGCAAGTGATAGAAAGACAGACCTTACTTACTTTACATAGGGGGCGGTTAGATGCAGCACAGATGAGAGCGCTGATACAAAGCGGAGAGTTCCTTGCGGTTGTGGATGCGACTCACCCTTTCGCTACGGAAGTATCGAAGAATATTAGGGAAAGTCTTGCAGATACGGGACTTCTATACTTACGTCTGAAAAGAAATACTGACGAAAAGGAGAGGACACAAGAGGGATTTCTTTGGTTTGATGATATGAAATCTTGTGCGAAGGCCCTGGAGAAAGTGGAGGGGAATATCCTCCTGACGACCGGAAGTAAGGAACTTAAAGTTTTTGATAATAAGGAAGTGAAAAAACGTTTGTATGTACGTGTGCTTCCCAGTATAGAAAGTATCTCCCTTTGTGAAGAACAGGGAATTTACGGCAGGCAGATAATTGCCATGCAAGGCCCTTTCTCAACGGAAATGAATGAAGCGATGATTCAGGAACTCCATATTTCCTGTATGGTAGCGAAAGAAAGCGGAGCCGTAGGAGGATTCAGGGAAAAGATAGAGGCGGCCAGGAATACAAATACTCAGGTAATGATTATCGGAAGTCCTGAAAAAGAAATGTCCGGATTTTCCTTTAAAGAAGTGATGGAGAGAATCCTTCCTTTAGTAAAGGGAAAGGCAGAATCGGTACCAATTGCGGTGTCTCTTATAGGAATGGGGGTGGGGAATGAAGAGCTTTTGACCGGTAAGGCGAGAAAAGCATTGAGAGAAGCGGATGTGATTCTCGGAGCGAAGAGGCTGCTGGAAGGGTTACCGAATAAGAAGAAAGGCTATCCCTTTTATCTGGCAGCGGATATTATTCCCCACTTAAAAGCTTTAGAGGAAAGCAAGAGAAGTTGCGGAGAAGAGAAAAGGGCAGCGGTACTTTTCTCCGGTGATACGGGATTCTACAGCGGTACCCAAAAGTTCTATGAAGAATTGCAGAAGGAAATAGAGGGGAAAAGATTGAACGCCAGCGTAACAATCATTCCCGGTATATCTTCTCTTTCCTATCTAGCTTCTCGAATAGGAATCGGCTGGCAGAACGCCGCTATTGTCAGTATTCATGGCAGAAAAGCCAATCTGTTAGAAACGGTAAGAAATAACAAGTTATCCTTTTTGCTCCTATCCGGACTTTCGGATATTAAGAATCTGGGAGAATTATTGGTAGAAAATGAGCTTTCACATCTTAAGATTACATATGGATATAGGCTTTCCTACTCTGATGAGGAAATAAAAGTTCTTACTCCTAAGGAATGCCAGGGGGTGGAAAAAGAAGGGTTATGTTGCTGCTTTATTGAGAATGAAAAAGCAGGAGAAAAGATTCTTACACATGGGGTAAAGGATATTTCCTTCCTTAGAGGAAATACGCCGATGACGAAGGAAGAGATACGGGAAGTATCCATTTGTAAACTCGGGTTAACGAAGGAATCTGTTTTATATGATATAGGAAGCGGAACCGGCTCTATTGCAGTAGAATGCGCCCGTTTATCCGAAGGAATCCAAGTATACGCCATAGAACGGGAGTCGGAGGCAGCAGAACTAACCAGAGAAAACTGCGACCGTTTTGGGCTTGCCAATGTGACAGTCGTGGAAGCGCAAGCGCCGGAAGGATTTCAGGAACTTCCGGCACCCACACACGTTTTTATCGGAGGGAGCGGAGGCAAACTGAGAGAAATTCTGACTGCACTAAAAGAAAAGGCCCCTTCCGTTAAAGCCGTAATCAATGCAATTACGCTGGAAACTTTAAGCGAAGTTACGAGCTTGATAAAGGAATATAACATCAAAGACCACGAAGTGGTCCAGCTCCAAGTAAGCCGGGCAAAAAAAGCAGGTCCCTATCACCTGATGCAAGCGGAGAACCCAATCTATATTATAACCTTCCGCCTCGATGCAAACGAACACGGACGACACCGACCCTTTCAATAACCCCTATACTTTAGATAATTGCGAAACTCATTAACTTTTATAATTTTATACACAATTTATGAAATTAGAAGTAGAAAGAGTTGTATAAAAGATTTTTCAAGCGATTTTTTGCTACGGAGCTGAGACATAGGAATCCTTGAAGCCTTTGCTGAAAAGGATTTCTGTTCTGGCTCAGTGAAGTGCACAGCATAACCGGAGCATGGAAAACTTTTATACAATCTTTCTTAGAAAATACTGTTTTTATTGTGTATGAAATTTTTACAATTTGTCTGTTTTGCAATTATCTACCCACGTATTTACAGAAAAGGAGGCATCTCTATGAATATACCGAGAATTATGATAGCAGCCCCGGGAAGCGGAAGCGGGAAGACATTTCTTACTTGTGCGCTTCTCCAACTTATGAAGGAGGAGGGGAGGAAGGTAGCCGCTTTTAAGTGCGGCCCCGATTACATCGATCCGATGTTTCACAAGAAGATTATAGGGGTTCCCTCCAAGAATCTGGATATGTTTTTTACCGAAGAGGAGAAAACGAGAGCTTTGTTCATGGAATCGGCGAAGGACAAGGAGATATCGGTGATCGAAGGTGTTATGGGACTTTACGATGGCCTGGGCGGTATTAGAGAGGAGGCTTCTTCCTATCACCTCGCAAAAGCGATCGAAGTTCCTATTGTTTTGGTTATCAACGGAAGAGGGATGGGAAGGTCTTTACTTCCTCTAATTGCCGGTTTCCTTCGATATGACACGGAAAAGCTCATTGTCGGTGTGATTCTAAATAAGGTCACGAAGATGTTCTACGAATCGATAAAGGAAGAAATAGAAAAAGAGTTATCTGTGGCTGTATTGGGATACCTTCCTTTTCAGCAAGAATTACAAGTGGAAAGCAGACATTTAGGACTAAAACTACCGGAAGAGGTAGAGAATTTACAGAGTCGGATGGAACAGGCAGCATCGGTCTTAAAGGATACATTGGATATAAAAAGGCTTCTGGATTTGGCAGAGGGGGCAGCCGTTCTTTCGGACAAAGAGGATAAGAGAAAAGAGAAGATAGATAGGGGAAGAGAGAACAGCAGTAATACAGAAGAAGCAGTGCCGATTGGAATCGCTATGGATGAAGCTTTTTGCTTTTACTATGAGGATAATTTACGTTTGTTGGAGGAAGCAGGTGCCAGACTCGTTCCTTTTTCTCCCCTTAGAGATAAAAGGCTGCCGGAAGGAATTAGAGGGCTGATCCTGGGAGGGGGCTATCCGGAGTTGTACGCGAAAGAACTGAGTGAAAATGGGGAAATGAAAGCAGATATTTTATATAAGCTTAAGATGGGGATGCCATCAATTGCGGAATGCGGGGGATTTATGTATTTGCATGAGCAGGTGGAGGGTGAGGATAAGAGAATGCATCCGATGGTTGGAGCACACCAAGGGGCATGCCGCAATACAGGAAAGCTGGTACGGTTCGGTTATATCGTAATAAATGAGAGGGAAAGTACCTTCCTGAAAGAAGATGAGACGATAAAGGGGCATGAATTCCACTATTATGACAGTACGGATAATGGTAATGATTGCATAGCGACCAAGCCCATATCGTGTAGAAATTGGGATTGCGTCCATATTTCAGATAGGAACTGGTGGGGATTTCCGCATCTGTATTATGCTTCGAATCCTCATTATCCTGACTATTTTATGGAGAGGGCAAGGGCATATGCAGAGGAAAAAGAAAGGAAATAAGAAAAGAAATAAGTCCATCGATCAATATGCTTATCGTTCGGGATTAAGGGAGTGGAATACTGCCTATAAAGCAATATTTGCGATTTTTCCGCTTTTTACAGTAATTGCGGCGGACTCTATACTCCTTTCTTTGATAACAGTGTTGTATATGGGAAGCTTGTCTATCGTTATAGGGAAAATAGGAATTGGTAATTATTTAAGGCTCCTGCTCGTGCCCACTGCTTTTATTCTAACAGGTGCAATTGCTGTTCTCGTACAGATAGGAGAAGGGGCGGATAGCTTGTTTTTGCTGCATCTTCCGATAGGAAATATCTATGTGACAAAAGAAAGTATATGGCAGACGGGGCATCTGATCTGCAAGGCTTTTGCTGGAGTGAGTGCTCTTTACATGCTTGCGCTATCTACACCGATGGGGGAAATAATTTCGGTATTTCGCAGAGCTCGTATTCCTTCTATTTTATTGGAGTTGATGCATTTGATTTACCGGTATATTTTCCTGCTATTTGAAATCAATGTACGGCAGAATGAGGCTGCTAAGTCGCGTTTGGGTTACTGTGACTATAGGACATCTCTTCGAACCTTCGGCAGTGAGATGGCGAATCTACTCATTCTTTCGATGAAGAAGTCCGGAGAATATTATGATGCTCTGGAATCCAGAGGTTATGAGGGCAACTGCCTGTTTTGGGAGGAAAGAAGAAAGTTCACGGTGACTCAGGCACTTTGGGGAGCCGCCTATGTGGGAGTGGCTTTGCTTGTGATTTGCGGATGAAAAGGAGGATGAGCGAGAGGACAATGAGTAGAAAAATAATAGAGGCAAAAGAGTTGACTTTTTCCTATGAAGAAGATAATCCTGCACTTCAAGGAGTATCGGTAATTATTTATGAAAGGGAAAAAATAGCAGTTCTGGGAGCTAACGGTGCGGGAAAATCCACTTTTTTCTTAAACCTTAACGGGGTACGAAAGCCGGATGCGGGAGAACTGTTTCTTTATGGAGAAAAAATAGGAAAGAAGAATAGAAAGGAACTGACAAGAAATGTGGGCATCGTTTTCCAAGATGCGGACAGTCAAATCATTGGCTCTACGGTAAAGGCAGAGGTAGCCTTTGGTCCGCTGAATAAAAAACTTCCGAGAAAAGAAGTAGAAAAGTGGACAGTGGGAGCGATAAAGAGGATGGATCTTGAGGAATATGTGGAACGTCCACCCCATTATTTAAGCGAAGGGGAAAAGAAAAGGGTGAGTATAGCAGATATCCTTGCCATGAATTATCCCCTTGTTATATTCGATGAACCCACAGCGTCCCTCGATCCGGTCAATGCGGAGGCACTGGAAAAGGTGTTGGGAGACTTGGAAGGGGAAGGTAAGACGGTAATGCTGTCCACTCATGATGTGGATTTCGCTTATCGCTTTGCGGACCGAATTTTGGTCTTTTGGAAAGGAAAGGTGATTGCCGACGGGAAACCGGAGGAAGTCTTTCAAATAGAAGAAGTGCTCGAAAAAGCAAATTTAAAGAAACCTATGATAATGCAAGTATATGGCATATTGAAAAAAAAGGGATTATTACAGGAAGGGGGGAGTAGGTATCCGCGAACACTTGCTGAAATAGAGTCACTTCTATAAAGAGTTATAAAATTTTATAAATAGAGAGAAGAGGAGAAAACAATGACAACAAAACAAAGAAAAGTAATTGCAGCTTTGACCATCGTATCCGCACTTATGAGCGTTACGTTCCATTCAAATGCTATGCACATTATGGAGGGCTATTTACCGCCATCATATAGCATTGCGTGGGGAATCTTATGCATTCCGTTCCTTGTTGCCGGATTCTTATCCATTCAAAAGAAGCTTAAGGCAGACAGAAGAAATATAACTTTACTGGCTATGGCAGGAGCCTTCATTTTTGTGATTTCATCCCTGAAGATTCCGTCGGTGACAGGAAGTTGCTCTCATATGACGGGAACAGGCTTGGGTGCGATTTTATTCGGACCTACGGCAGTAGGCATTCTCGGTATTATTGTGCTGCTGTTCCAGGCACTCCTTTTAGCACACGGCGGGCTTACCACATTGGGAGCCAATACCTTCTCCATGGCAATCGCCGGCCCGTTCTTAAGTTATGGTATCTATCTGCTTTGTAAAAAGCTTAAGGTAAATAAATGGGTATCTGTATTTTTAGCGGCATTTATCGGTGATATTTTTACATATTGTGTGACGAGCATACAGCTTGCGATGGCATATCCTTCCGTAGAAGGTGGTGTAGGAGCCTCTATCGTTAAGTTCTTGAGCGTTTTCGCACCGACCCAGCTTCCGCTTGCAATTATGGAAGGTATTTTGACCCTTTTAGTTATCATTGCGTTAGAGACCTACGCGAAACCCGAACTGAAGAAGATTGGATTCATGAAGAAAGCAAAATAGTGTGAAAATAAAGTTTGCAGATTACGAGAAAGGATGGTTATTCATATGAAGAAAACAAAACATTTGGTTATTGTATTAATTGTTATAGTAGTGCTTATGGCTCTTGTTCCGCTTTTCGCATTAAAAGGAGCGGAGTTCGGGGGATCGGATGATGCCGGGAGCGTTATGGTGGAGGAAATTACCGGAAGCTATGAACCCTGGTTCGCACCTGTGTTAGAAACAATGATAGACGGAGAGCTTCCCGGTGAGGTGGAAAGCTTGTTCTTCTGTCTGCAAACAGGCATTGGTGTAGGTATTATGGCTTATTGCATGGGTCGCTTCGTAGAACGCAAAAAATGGACAGACAACGGAGAAAATGCATGAAAAAGGGAATTTTAATTGTCAGCTTTGGAACGACATATCATGAAACACGCGAAAAAAATATTGAGAAAATTGCGGAAGCAGTCCGGGATCAAAACCCGGACTGTGAAGTATGCCAGGCTTATTCCAGTAAAATGGTAAGAGCGATTCTTAAGAAAAGGGACGGTATTGAGATTCCGGGAATCGAAGAAGCCTTGGAAGAAATGAAAATAAAAGGAATCACTCATTTAACGGTATTACCCACTCATATTATCGATGGGGTGGAAAACAACAAGATGAAACAGATGGCTAAGAAATCGGAAGCCTTTTTCGATGAAATAAAGGTTGCCTGTGCGCTATTGGAAAGGGAAGAGGATTATTCTCTGACAGCAAAGGCATTTTGGGATGAGATAAAGGAGGATGCTCCGGAGGGGGTCGTGGTTCTGATGGGACATGGTTCTTATCATGAAGCGGACATCGCTTATAAGAAATTTGAAGAAGCCCTTCGGGAATATGCAGGAAGAGAAATCTATATTGCAACAGTGGAGGGGGCCACATCGATAGAAGATGTAATCAAGAAGATGAATGCTTCCGTCCAGGAAAAGAGTAAAAGAATGGAAATATCAGTTCTGATTGCACCGCTTATGCTTGTAGCAGGGGATCATGCAGTGAATGATATGTCCGGAGAAGAAGTGTCCTTTTTAACGAAGCTAAGGGCAGAGGGTTATAATGTAAAATGCTTGCTGAAAGGGCTGGGAGAGTACAAGGGGATTCGGGAGATCTATCTTAAATATTTACAGGGAGCCAGTCGTTTGCTCACATTGTCCCTTTGTATCTTCCTGCTTAGCGGATGCGGTCTTGGGAAAGCAGAACAAGTACAAACAGAGAAAGTATTACAAGTGAATACGGAAGCGATTGCGGAGGAGCAGACTGAGTTTGTTGAAAGACAAGTGCACTTTACAGATTCCCGCGACAGAGAGGTCACAGTAGAATTGCCGGAGAGGGTGGCAGTATTATCGGGAAGCTATGCGGATGCATGGCTGTTAGCCGGCGGCAAGCTTTTCGCAACTACGGAAGATGCAAAGGAAACGGTTACATTAATGGAGGAAACCAAAATGCTCGGAAGCTTAAAGAGTCCGAGTATAGAAACGATGATAGAAGAAGGTGTTGATTTCCTCATTTTATCCTCTGCAATTGAAGAACATGTAAGACTTTGTGATACGTTGGAGGCGGCAGGAATAACGACAGCATACTTTGAGGTAGAAAGCTTCAATGATTATGCCGATATGATGAAAGTTATGACGGATATTACAGGCAGGAAGGACTTATATGAGAAGAATGTAGAAATGATCCGTCTGGAAATAGAATATCAAATGGAAAGAGCGGATGGAAGCCGGCCTTCGGTCTTGTTTCTCAGGGCTTATTCTACAGGAGTAAAGGCGAAGGGAAGCGATAGCATGACGGGACAAATGTTTGAGAAATTGGATTGCATCAATATCGCGGATCATGAGGATGGGTTATTGGAAGATTTGAGTATGGAAGCCATTATCCATGCGGATCCCGATTATATTTTTGTCACGACGATGGGAGAATCGGAAGAGGCTGCTATGAATATGGTGGAAGAACTTCTTACGACAAATCCTGCATGGAATGGATTAAAGGCAGTCCAAGGGGGACATTATTATGTGCTGCCCAAGGAACTGTTTCATAATAAACCGAATGAACGTTGGGGAGAGAGCTACCGGATATTAGCGGGTTACTTGTATGGAGAAGAGTAGAGAACAGTTAAAAGTACAAAGAAGAATTATATTATTTGCCTGTTTATTGTTACTTATGATTGCTGTAGGGTTGCTAAGCGGTGCAGCTAAGCTTTCACCGAGAGACTTTATGGAATTGTTTGCTTCGGAGGAGATGACGAAGAATGGAAGGATTCTTCTCTATGTTCGTATGCCGAGGGTAATCGGAGCAGTCGTTGCGGGAATGGGACTTGCCGTTGCGGGGGCTGTGATACAGGTGATTTTGAATAATCCGCTGGCAGGCCCGAATATTATCGGGGTCAATGCAGGTGCAGGTTTCTCAGTAGCGATTTGCAGTGTTTTATTACCGAGATCGTATGCTGTTTTACCGTTCGCAGCTTTTCTTGGCGCCTTTTTTACTGTCTTACTCGTTTATTATCTCGGTAAGAAAACCGGTGCTTCCAAAATCACTCTCGTATTGGCCGGAGTTGCGATCAACAGTCTGTTAAATGCAGCTTCCGATACGGTCTATACTTTTAGTGAAAGTTCTCTCATTGCGAGTTCCGCTTTTAAAATTGGAGGATTAGCAGGAATCGATAGCCGGGTACTTACTTTCGCAAGTATTGCGGTGGCAGCAGCGACAGTTATTGTTTTTTTATTTCATAATGAGCTGGAGGTATTTTCTCTTGGAGAGGATAAAGCGAAGACATTAGGGCTCTCTGTTCCTTTTTATCGCTTTTTCTTCCTGGCCCTGGCGGCTGTGCTCGCAGGAGCTTCTGTAAGTTTTGCCGGACTGCTTGGATTCGTGGGCTTAATTGTTCCCCATATAGTCAGGCTGCTCGTTGGAGAAGAGAGTAAGTACTACATTCTTACCTCGGCAATTTTAGGTTCTTTGTTCTTATTAGTCTGCGATACGATAGGAAGAACGATGTTCGCCCCCTATGAGCTTCCTACAGGCATTGTGCTGTCATTTATCGGTGCCCCCTTCTTCTTGTGGCTGCTCGTCAGAAAGAAAAGGGGGAAAAGAAATGCTTAGATTAGAACAAGTGACGGCAGGATATCAGAAGAATCCGGTGATAAAAGAGATTGATCTCACCTTTGAGCGAGGGAAAATTACAGTTCTGACCGGGCCCAACGGAAGCGGAAAAAGTACACTTCTTAAGGCGATCGTAGGACTATGCGAAATACATAAGGGCACTGTACTTCTGAATAATAAGAAGAAAGGTGAGTTTAGCGATAAAGAATTTGCAGGATATGTTTCCTATTTGCCTCAAAGCCATGGCGGTGGAGCTATTACGGTGGAACGCATGGTCTTACACGGGCGGTTTCCTTATCTGTCCTATCCTCGAAGATATCGCGAAAAAGATTACAAATGCTGTTTTCAGGCCATGGAACAAATGGGCATTCTTGCGCTTCGTGATAAGAAAATTGATGAGTTATCCGGCGGACAGCGGCAGAAGGTGTTTATTGCCATGGCTCTGGCCGGGGAGATGGAAGTCTTTCTTTTCGATGAACCTTCCACATATTTGGATATAAGTTGCCAATTGGAGCTTTTGGATACCATGGTACGGCTGAAAGAAGAGGGAAAGACGGTAATTACGGTTCTTCATGACCTTAATTATGCGATGAAGATTGCTGATTATATGGTAGTGATGGAAGCAGGAAGTATAGGATGCGCGGATACTCCTTTGCACGTATATGAAAGCGGTATGATTGACCGGGTATTTGGTATAGAGTCGGGAATGCTCGTAGATGAACAAGGGGAAAAGCATTTTTATTTTGAGAGGAGCCAGAGAAAATGAAAGGTATTTTATATGGAATCGGAGTAGGACCGGGGGATCCGGAGTTGATTACATTAAAAGCATTGAAATATATGAGACAAAGCGATGTTATTATTCTGCCGTCCGCTCCGAAGGATAAGTGTCACTCCTATCTGATTGCGCAGGGAGCATATCCTGAAATTAACGAAAAAGAAGTCATATGTATGCCTTTTGCTATGACAAAAGATAAGAAGGTACTTGAAACTTCCCATAATCGAATATATGAAGATATTGCAGCCTTATTGGAGCAGGGGAAGACAGTGGCATTTTTGACAATTGGTGACCCTGCTGTTTATTCTACTTATAGCTACATCCATTCCAAAGTGAAGGAAAGAGGGGGTGCTGCTCATATGGTGAGCGGAGTCCCTTCTTTCTGTGCTGCTGCCGCGTCACTCGGTATTTCTCTTGGAGATAATAAAGAAGAGATTCATATAATACCTGCCTCTTATGATATTAGGAAGACACTTTCGCTAGAGGGAACTAAGGTCTATATGAAGTCCGGGAAAAGGCTGGCAGAATTAAAGAAAATGTTGAAGGAATCCCAAAAAGATAGCCTGCAAGTGTATGCTGTTTCCAATTGTGGAATGGAAGAGGAAAGAATAGCGGAAGGGATGGAAAATCTGGATGAAAGCAGTGGATATCTAACGATTGTGATCGTAAAGGAACAGCCGGATCGAAATGATTAAATGATTGTAATCATATATAATTTATAATATGATAATAATAACCCTATTTGGTAAAAATTGGAATAACCGTAACTGCGAGGCTACTGAGCGGATACGAACAGTCATTGATTTGGGAGGGAATGGTTGCAGGTGCAAAAAGGGAAAAAAGATATTAATGATTTATATTATTTTCCGAAACGGCTTAAGGGGCGGATAAGCGAAATACATAAACATCCATTGACTCTTATAGAAGCACCATCAGGCTTTGGAAAAACGACAGTCGTAAGAGAACAACTGAAAAAATACACAGATAATTTATCACAGATGTTTTGGTATACTTGTATGGGCGAGTCACCGATAAAGGCATGGGATGGTATTTGTAATTTGTTTGCACAAATAGATGGTGAAGTTGCGAAAGAGCTGAAGGAGCTGGAGCTTCCAACCCCTGATACACTGGCAGATTTAATCCTTCTTCTAAGAAAGTTACACTGCAACGAGAAAACCTTTTTCATTATTGATAATTACCAGTTATTTGCCAGTGAGATTCAACGACAGATCATTAATGCGTTCTCCGTCCATGGAAATGATATGCTTCATATTATTTTTATTACACAGCCACTGCATATCTTACAAGAAGCTACCGTTCATTATGGAAACATCTATGAAATAAATGATGCGGATCTTATGTTTGACAGAGAGAGCATAGGAAACTATTTTCGTATATCAGGCCTTGCTCTTTCCGAACGTGAACTGGAAAGCATACATAGTAGTACGGAAGGCTGGGTTGCCGCCATTCGCCTGCAAATGATGAATTATCAGGAAAGAGGAATTTTCGAACATACAAAAGATATCGAACAACTCATAAAGATGGCTGTTTGGAATAAGCTTTCAGAAGAAGAACGGGCGTTTTTTCTATCGATCTCCATTTTGGATTGTTTTACGTTGAAACAAATAAAAATTATGATCGAAAAGGAATCGATACCGGAGTATATTATACAGTTGCTTGAAAGCAACAGCTTCATACGCTATTTTCCTGAAACAGATTTATACTACATGCATAGTATTTTGCAAGATTATTTAAGAAATCGTTTCTATAATCAGACATCAGGGGAATTTCAGAAGCGAATGCTAAAGAGGGCAGGAGAAGCATGTGTCATGATGGGGCAGTATTATCCGGCGGCTCAGTTCTATTATAAAATTTCGGATTTTGATGCTATCTTATCCCTCCCATTGGACGCGGAGTATATCAATAATCAAAAAGAAAAAGATATTCTGGAATTCATAGCAGATTTAGTACAGATATGTCCGGAAGATACCTTGCGCAAATATCCGTTATCTGTAATTGGTTTCGCTTTCCATTTATTTATGGGAGGATTGCGAGGACCATTTGCTAAATTAGCAAGACTCATTGTCTCTATGATTGAAAATCCGTCAGACATTAGTGAAAAAGAGTTATACCGGATCAAAGGAGAGTTCGCTTTGCTTACATCCTTCAATGAATACAATGACATTCAAAAAATGAGTGAAGGGCATAAGGAAGCGATGAAATATTTAGACGGCTCCAGTAAGTTTCTGCTTCCGACGACCCCATGGACCTTTATGAATATATCGGTCTTGTCAATGTATTGGAGTAAACAGGGAGAACTGGAAAAAGAGCTTGGTTACATGGATGAATGTATGCCATATTATTCGAAACTGGCAAGAGGGCATGGCACGAGTGCGGATGTTGTGATGCGTGCAGAGACTATGCTGTTTAGGGGGAATGATATGGAGGCTGAGGCCCTTTATCATAAGGCTGTTTACTTGGGAAGAGAACAGAGGCAAAGAGCTCTTTGTCTTTGCTCGGAATTTATGTTATGCCGTATTTTTATGCTTCGCGGCGATATAGAAGCTTATCAGGCAGCAGTAGAAAATATAAGGAAGCATACCATTAACAGATCCGAACGTTTTCTCTTTCGTATGGCTGAACTTTGTCTGGCTCAGCTTACCCTTACGTTAGGTGATACAAAAACATTGCCGGATTGGATGTATGATTTGGAGAAGATGAAGAAAGTTCTTTATGTGCTCGCCCTTCCTCAAGGAAATATGCTTTATGGCAAGTTACTTTTGTTGGAGAAAAGATACAACGAATTATATGGTCTTACGGAGCCTATGATGGGAATGGCATCTCAAATGAACTATTTACTGCCGCAAATCTATCATTTAATTTATCTGGCAATAGCAAATTATGCACAGGGACAAACGAATAAAGCGCAGGAGAATCTTAGCAAAGCACTTTCTATCGCTTTGCCCGATAAAGTGTATTTACCTTTTGCCGAACATGGAAAGGAACTTCGTCCTCTTTTAGAGTTAGTTAAGGCGATTGTCACTGATAAGGAAGGACTGGAACAAATTGTAAAACTTGCAAATCGTCAGGAAAATGGAATGCGAGTGATTAGAAAAAAGCTGCTTTTGTCAAGATCACCCTTGACACCGAGGGAGAGGGATATTGCCTTGCTCGCTAAAGAGCGTCTAAGTGCCGGAGAAATAGCAGAAGCGCTTTTCATTACGGAATCCACTGTAAGAAGTGCGCTTAAGAAAATATATAGTAAATTAGAAGTGCATTCCAAAGCCGAACTATCCCGTTTAGAATTTTAATCCCTATAGTAGGAAGATGATGGAAATAAAACCCCCCAAAATGGGGGGCTTCTATTTTAAAAATCTACCGTATCATTATGATATGATAGATTTTTTTTCTATAGGAAAGAGGAGGAGAGAATTGTGAAAAATAAAAGAGTAACGGCGCTACTAATTTCGGTACTGGGAATATTTTTACTTTTTTCAGGATGCGGTGAAAGTAAGTCAGAAACAACAGATATGGAGGCAGTGGTAATAGAAGAATCGATGTCAGAGAAGACTGGGGCTGACATTTCTTCTACACAGGTAAGTGAACTTTATCAAAGTCAAAGTTTAATGATGGAAATGCTCGTAAATGATTCCTGCGTTATTGAGGATACCGGGGATACTATTGTAATATCGACGCCCGATGGTTTGGCATCTGTAAGTGTTTCCTTTATGCCCGGCATTCAGAACCTGGGTATGGCGGCAGAGCTTATTCCTCAAGTTTTGATAGCGAGTGGAGTGTATCCAGGGGAAGTCAAGGAAGGTATTCTGTTTGGTGCACGTGCGAACCATTGTACATTTTTTGCGCCGGAGGAAGAAGCGTCCGCTGAAGTCATAGATACTGCGGCGACACAGGAGACGGGTGAAGTGCAAGGGGCTGAAACCGGGGGATATGGAATCTTTGCAACTTCTATTATCAATTCTTCTTTATATATGGTAAGCGTGGGTTTTGAGGCAGGATGTACAGATGAAGATGCCGAACTTATTCTGAATGTTTTTTCATCAATGAATGTCCTGAAACCGGTAACGGTTGATGTATCTACCAAAGAAGCAACTTATCAGACGAAATATCCGGAGGCAAAACCTGCAAAAGCAACTAAGAAAACGTATCAACCGGTTACTGAGTGGATATACCCTCCTTATTACTATTATGGTTGGTATTCTGATTTTGATTATAGCGTGTATCCTTCGATGTTCTATGAGCCTGACTGGGATTACTATCTAGATGGAGCATGGTGGAGCTGGGACTGGGATGATAGCGGATATTGGGGCTTCTATGATGAGTACAGCGATTGGTATGCAGAATCTTATTATAATGGTTATGATTACTATTATGATTATGATCCGTATAGTGACCCCGGTGATTATTACGATTATTATTATGACTATGATCCTTACAGCGATCCAGGTGATTATTATGATTATTATTATGATAATTATTATGATTATGATCCTTACAGCGACCCCGGTGATTATTACGACGATTATGACCCCTACAGTGATCCCGGCGATTATTACGATGATTATGATCCTTACAGCGATCCGGGCGATTATTACGATGATTATGATTACTACAGCGATCCGGGCGATTATTATGATGACTATGATTATTCCTACGATGATTACAGTTACGATTCTTATGATGATTATAGCTATGACTCCTATGATGATTATGGAGATTGGTAAGATATAGAAATTATAGAGCGGGCTGCCATGCTAAGAGTATGGCAGCCCCTTCGCATGCATGTATATGAAATATACCGGATAACGCAAAATCACTCTACGAATAGCTTGTGCAAAAAATTCAACATTTTTGGTTATCAAACCCACTTATGAAAGAGGAAAATTTTCGTTATAATTTGTCTATCAAAAGGTAGGGAGGAAGAAAGGATGAGAAAGAAAAAAGTAATCAGCATGTTAATGACAGGTGTCATTGCCGGAAGTTTATTAATGGGTTGTGGTAATACACAAAGCCAACAAAGTGCGGATGCTTCGGAAGGAAGCAGCACCAGTGCTAAGGTAGAAAATGCAGCAGATAAGAGCCAGGGGGATGGCAGTGAAACTGTGATGACTGTGATGTGTCCGGGAACTGCGTCAGATACCTACAGAGAGACTTATCAGGAAATTGCGGATGACTTCTCAGCAAATAATGAGTTCGGCGTGAAGATACAGTTTGAGTTTTATGAAAGAGAACAGTTTAAAACGAAGCTGACTACACTGATGGCATCGAATTCCGTGCCGGATATGTTTTTTACTTGGGAGCTGGATTATTTAAGACCGTTTGTTGAGGGTGGAAAGGTATATGACCTGACAGAAGAGCTGAACAATGACAGTGAATGGAAAGAAAGATTTGTTGAAGGAGCGCTGGAACCACTTACATATGACGGAAAAGTTTATGCAGTGCCGACACAGACTACTTTTGCAATGATGTATTATAACAAGCAGATATTTGCGGATAACGGTGTAGAAGTTCCGGCAACTTATGAAGAATTCTTGAATGTCTGTGAGACGCTGAAGAATAACGGCGTCGTACCGATGACATTAGCGGCAACGACAGCATGGGTTCCTTCTGAATTTGTACAGCAGATATCGGATGGAATTGGCGGAATGGATTTATATAATGGGATTATAAGTGGAGAAAAGAAGTGGAATGACCCTGCACATATTGAGGCCGGAGAAGAAATTCAGGCGATGATTGAAAAGGGTTATTTTCAGAATGGTATGCTTGGCATGAGCGAGGATGAAGCAAAAGCATTATTCCAGCAGGGGAAAGCGGCAATGTATTACATGGGTGCGTGGGAAGTTTCCACTTTTATCAACGAAGAAACAACACCTGTTTCAGAAGATATAGGCGTGTTCAGCATGCCGGCTAAAAATCCGGAGAATAACGGTATTATTGTAGGATCAGTTGACAGCAGTTATGCGATAGCGGAGAGCTGTGAAAATAAAGAAGCTGCTGTTGCTTTCCTGAAATACTACACATCTCAGGCAGCTCAGGAAAAACTGGTTTATAATCAGGGGCGCCTTCCTGCCATCAAGATGGATATTGATGAAAGTAAGTTAAAACCATTGGTTATTGACGTAATAGAGATATCCAAAGAAGCCAAAGGTATGACACCGTGGTGGGATCGTGTATTCGGTGCCGGTGAAGGTGTCGAATTCAATAACCAGTGTTTGGCGGTATTCGGTGGTGATGATGTGCAGAAAGCTTTTGACGATTTGCAAAGTTTTGCTGAAAGTAATGCAACACGATGATTATGTAATGAATGTCCCCGGCTTAGGGCCGGGGAGTATTCATATCAGGATCATTTTTATTTTGGAAAGAAGGATTAAAATATGAATAAAGTGTTTGGAAATAAAAAGAGCATTGCTGTATTTGTACTTCCCGCATTTTGTATTTATTTTATTTTTTGCCTGGTTCCGATCGTTTATAACTTCTATATCAGTCTGTTTCAAACTGATATGATGAGCCCGGGTAAATTCGTGGGAATACAAAATTATGTAAATTTATTTAAGGATGGAACCTTTTTAAAGGCTCTGCGCAATAATATTTTAATGGTGATGGGTTCACTGATCGCCCACCTGCCACTTGCACTATTCTTTGGAAATCTGTTGTTCCAGAAGATTAAAGGCAGCCATTTCTTCCAGACAGTATTCTTTTTACCGAGTGTTATTTGTGGTGTTGCAGTCGGAATGATCTGGACCTTTGTTTATAATTCGGAGTTTGGTCTGCTTAATAAGATGCTGGAAATGCTGGGGCTTGTAAATTTACAGCAGGCATGGTTATCCAATAAGAAAGTTGCACTGATTTGTGTAATTGTAGTTGTTATGTGGCAATTTGTGGGCTATCATATGGTTATTCAGCTTGCGGCCATGAAAAATATTCCCGAATCTCTCTATGAGGCGGCGAAAATTGATGGCGCAAGCAAATGGGTGCAGTTTCGCTCCATTACTTTCCCTCTAATTAAAAATATTCTTAAAGTCGATGCCGTGCTAATCATTACCGGATCTCTTAAATACTATGATTTGATTGCAGTTATGACCGGAGGCGGGCCGAATCACAGTACGGAGTTAATGTCGACCTATATGTACTATCAGGGATTCAGGACACTTAAATACGGATATTCTGCAGCGATCGGTGTGATATTGCTGTTGTTGTGTATCTGTGCGGTATGGATATCAAACCATGTCTTTAAGTCAGAGCCGATTGAATTTTAGAGGAGGGAAGAGAAAATGGAGATGTCCATGAAAGAAAAGATAGGACTGGTATTTAAATATATTGTATTAATCATCTTTGCAGCAACCTGCATTTATCCGATCATCTGGCTTTTGATCAATTCCTTTAAAACGAACGAAGAATTGTTCGCAAATCCATGGGGAATGCCGGTAAACTTTAGCTTGAAAAATTATATTGTCGCAGTTACTGAAGGGAATATCGGAATCTATTTTGTCAACTCAGTTATCATAGCCGTCGTGGCAGTTGCAGCTACAGTACTGCTCAGCAGCATGGTATCCTATGCGATTTCCAGAATGTATTGGAAAGGTTCAAAACTGATGCTGAATATATTTTTACTGGGAATGATGATCCCGGTATATGCGACGATTATTCCGCTGTTTACAATTTTTAATCGGTTTGGGATTCTGAACACCCATGCTTCTGTGATCATTCCACACATTGCGTTTGGTTTTCCGATGGCGGTATTTATACTGACCGGATTCTTTCAGACGATTCCCCGGGATATTGAGGAAGCAGCGGTAGTGGACGGCTGCAGCATTTACCGAATCTTCTTTAAGATTATTATGCCGATTACGAAGTCGTCGGTCGTAACGGTGGCGGTGGTGGTGTTCATCGGCGTCTGGAATGACTTGTTGATGCCGCAGATTTTTCTGACCGATGCTGCAAAGATGACCTTGCCGGTCGGGCTGAATTCTTTTAAGGGAATGTACTCGACTGATTATGTATCGATGATTGCAGCGGTCCTACTGACAATTATTCCGAGTGTGATCGTATATATTTTACTGCATAAGAACATTATGGAAGGTATGGTGGCAGGTGCAGTAAAGGGTTAGTTATAGGTTAGGCTACAGGAGGTGGCTTGTGAAATTATTGATAGCAGATGATGAAGCGGTAATCCGGCATGGGCTCATGTCGCTGGATTGGAATGAAGTAGGGATAACAGAGATTTACAGTGCAGTCAATGGGATTGAAGCGAAGGAATTGCTGGCGAATGAAGATATTGATATCGTAATCAGTGATATCCGAATGCCCGGATTAGACGGTCTTGAACTTTCCCGCTATTTATATGAGACAACTAAGGATACAGTTATCATTTTATTGACCGGTTTTAATGATTTTGAATATGCGAAGGAAGCCATCCGCAATCAGGTCTATGAATATCTTCTAAAGCCTGTCCATCCGGAGGAACTGCTCACTGCGGTAAGACGTGCCGTTGAAACGATCAAACAGAAAAAATACAAGAACCAAATGCTCAGACAATATCAGGATCAGATTGCAGCGTATGATATCACGGAAAAAATTCTACATAGCTTTTTGGATGTGGGAATACAGATGACGGATATCCTGACCGTCATAGCAAAAAGGTCGAATACGGACTTAACGCTTAGCGACCTGGCGGAGGAATATCATTTCTCTCCAATCTATCTATCTCGGTTCATAAAGAAGGAGACCGGCTACTCGTTTATCGATATATTGACCGGCATCAGACTGATGCATGCCGCCTCGATGTTGGAAGAGGGAAAAGAACGGATTCAAAGTATCTGTGAGAAAACCGGATTTCGGGACCAGCGGTATTTCAGCCAGGTGTTTAAACGGATATTCGAATGTACGCCGAGAGACTACAGAAAGAATGGCTCGGGCAAACGATATGAGACGATTGTGGATATACTGGATGCGATTACGGTAAAGCATCATACCAAGGGAGGCGATTGATCCTGAAGCACATACCAACCTTAAAGAAGAAGTTAATTATAAATTTTATTGTCATCCTGGTGATGCTCAGTGCTCTGGCTGTAGCTGCTTCAGCACTGATTTTCAAGAGAATCTATAATATAAAGTCCGGCCAGTTTATTCAAGATATCACAAGACAAACTACCACCAATATGAAGGAAAATATACAAAAGGTTGAAAATATCACATTTGAACTATTAAAAAATACAGTGATTCAGAACCTTTTAGTGACAGTCAATGAAAACACCCTTACGGATTATGAATTGATAAATATACGAAAGCAGATTTTAAATGAGCTGGGAACTCAGGCACTTTATAACAACGATAGTGTTTCAATGAGCATCGGTTCCCTTTCCGGCGAAGAGTTTATCATTGAAGCGGTCCTTTACGGCGGTGAAAAAGATAAGTTTACTAAGGAAGAAATCTTTTTGGCCAAAGGATCGACCCTCTGGGGCGTAACAGAGGACGGTGAAAATAATATCTGTATTGCCAGAGCGATCATCAGTATGAAAACACAAAAGCCGATTGGATATATCAATATCATTATGAAAGAGTCTTATTTCGGCGATATCATAAAGGATATATCAGGAACCTATGCCAGTGGGGCCTATGTGATAGATAAGGATCATATCGTAATTTCCAGCAATCGGAAAGAAATACTGGGTGAAATTTTCCCGGTGCCTTCAGAGTCAATTTCGGAGCAGGGGCGGAGCATTGAAAAGATTAACGGCAGCAATTCCTATTTATATGCCAGCGGACCGATGAGTAATGGATGGAGGCTGATCGTAACGGTTCCGTTAAACGAGGTCGAAAAGGATATGGTCACTTTCTTAATCATGGTTATTGCAATTGTATTAGGGGCGGCAATCCTGGCGGCCTGGGCGATGGTCGGTCTGGTTACAAGATCGATCGAACCGCTGGAAAGGCTAAAAGAGAGTATGAACCGGGTTGGACAGGGCGATTTTTCTTCCAGAGTGCCGATTGTGGCCGATGATGAAATCGGGCAGCTTGGAAAAACTTATAATCATATGGCGGCCAACATTGAAAACCTGATTGAGAAAGCGTATAAAATGGAGATTTCCCAAAAGGAGGCAGAGATAGAATTTCTCAAAATGCAAATAAACCCGCATTTTCTATATAATACCTTAGATACTATCAGCTGGATGGCGAGGATGCAGCATAACCAGGATATCGCAGAGGTTGCGATGGCTCTCGGAGACTTGTTAAGGTCTAATTTAAAGCAGGAGAGTATGATTACGATCGGTGAAGAATTAAAGAGTGTCAGAAATTATGTCTTTATTCAGGAATACCGTTTTGGTGATAAGATATCAGTCGGATATGAGATTGACAGAAGGGTAAGAAATTATTTGATCCCTAATTTTATTTTGCAGCCACTGGTGGAAAATTCAATTATCCATGGGTTAGAACCTAAGCTTGGAAAAGGTACGCTGCTGGTTCAGATTTTCATCCATCAGGAGGAACTCTATTTCCGTATAGTCGATGATGGCATCGGAATGAATCAGGAACAAATAAAAGGGATTTACCTGGCGTGTGAACAGGAGAATTCGAAGCGTTGCATCGGCTTGAAAAATGTTTACCGCAGACTGAAAATCTACTACGGTGAAGAAGGAACCCTTAGAATCGCAAGCGAGGTTGGAGAGGGGTCGAGAATTTGTTTTTCGATTCCGATTGACAAATTAAAACAAGAAAAGCAAACATAAAAATATAGATGGAGGCAGTTATGAGAGAAAAAAAAGAAATGAATCTGGAACAGCTCACAATGGGAGTTTGTTATTACCCGGAGCATTGGGATGCATCAATGTGGAAAGATGACTTGCTTCGGATGCAGGATAACGGAATTTCAGTCATACGAATCGGCGAGTTTGCCTGGACGGTATTCGAGCCTAAGGAAGGTGAATTCAAATTTGACTTTTTTGATCGGTTTATGGAAGTAGCAGAGCAGACCGGGATGAAAGTCATCTTCGGAACACCGACTGCCACACCGCCGGTCTGGCTGACAGAAGCCTATCCCGAGGTGCTTAACAGCGATAAGAACGGTGTTTTGTACCGTCACGGATGCAGACGTCATTATAATTATAATTCTAAGAAATACCAGCAGCTCGCAGCACGTATTGTGACCGAGTTGGCAAAGCATTATGGGAATCACCCTAATATCATAGGTTGGCAGATTGATAATGAGTTAAATTGTGAACTGAATGAATTTTATTCCGAAGCTGACACCTTGGCATTTCGTGAATTTTTGAAAGATAAATACCAAACGCTGGATGCGTTGAACCAGGCTTGGGGAACCGTTTTCTGGAATCAGACCTACAGCGCTTTTGAAGAGATTTATGTTCCCAGAAAAGTAGTCAGCGATTCTACTAATCCCCATCAGGTACTTGATTATACCAGGTTCATTTCAGACAGCGCCTGTCGTTTTGCCAAGATGCAGAGCGATATTTTAAGAGAGTATATCAAGGAAGAGGCGTTTATCACGACTAACGGAATGTTCGGCAATCTGGATAACCACCGGATGACCAAGGAGTCGCTGGATGTTTATATGTACGACTCCTATCCGAACTTTGCCTTTTGTATGGACGAGAATCCAAAGCAGGCGACTGATTTAAAAGACCGGAAGTGGAGCAGGAATCTGACGGAAGTCCGTTCGGTCTCACCCATATTTGGAATTATGGAGCAGCAGTCAGGGCCTAACGGCTGGAATACCCGGATGGAAGCACCGGCACCAAAACCGGGTCAGTTAACCTTGTGGACGATGCAAAGCATTGCCCATGGAGCCGACTTTATTAGCTATTTCAGATGGAGAACTTGTACGAAAGGCACAGAGATTTACTGGCATGGGATCCTTGATTATTCAAATCGGGATAACCGCAGGCTAAAAGAGGTAAAAGAGGTATCTTTTAAATTAAAACAGATTAAGGAAGCCGCAGGTTCGCACTACAAAGCAGCCTTTGGGGTCTTGAAGGATTACGATAATGTCTGGGATGCCGGACTTGATAAATGGCATCAGCGTGTTGATAAAGTCAGTCAGGCGGGAATTTTTCAGGCTGCCCAGCTTACCCATACACCGATGGACTATGTTTATTTAGAGGATGAGACAACTTTCGAAGAATTGCTCGCATATCCGGTTCTGATTTATCCTCATGCAGTCATTCTGACTAAGGAGAGGGTGAATTTGTTGGAGGAATATGTAAAAGAAGGCGGAATACTGGTTTTAGGATGCCGAACCGGATATAAGGATTTAACAGGACAGTGTGTGATGGATAAATTGCCGGGATTGCTTCAGGAATTGACGGCAACGGATGTGCCGGAATATACATTTGCCGGGCCGGCAGATGATTTGAATTATATCTCATGGGATGATGTCTTGCTGGAAGCGCCGGTTTTCCATGATATATTAAGTCCTCTTACAGAAGAGGCAAATGTGCTTGGTACATACCAGTCTAATTATTATAAAGGCAGTCCGGGATTGATCGAACATATTTGCGGTAAAGGGAAAACCTATTATTTTGGCAGCTGTTTTTCCAAGGAGACGGCAAAGGTATTTTTGGAGAAGTTAGGGATAGCAAATCCGTACGGTGATATTATTTCATTGCCGGAGCAATGCGAACTGGCTGTCAGAGAAAGGGCAGGAGAGAAATATTTATTCGTTTTGAACTATGAAAACGAGGAATGTGAGATTGTAGTCCAAAAGGATATGACTGATTTATACACCGGACAAACAGAAACAGGAACAAGAATTCTCAGACCTTTTGAGACGGTGGTATACAAAATGTAAATATATCTATCAGGCAAAAAGGGTCCCGCTTGCGGGATTCTTTTTTATATCACAGAAAAGTTTTAACCACAGGAAAGACCTTGCTGATTTAATCGATATATAATAATATAGTTATAGGTAAAACCTATAACCAAATGATGTTTATATATATTAACACTTATACTACGGAATAAGTATAATGACAATTAAAGAAACCGGATAAAAAATAACATTTTTCTAATGGATTTTCCCAAAGCAATTTTTGCTTTTGTAACTGTGAGGGTAATAAACAGTTAAGAAAGTTCTTATGAGACATAATAGGAGGATAAGAAAATGGCTAAAAAAACGAGAAAAGAAAGAAACCTTAAATTCGAAACATTACAGCTTCATGTAGGGCAGGAGCAGCCGGATGCGGTAACCGATGCGAGAGCGGTTCCGATTTATCAGACATCTTCCTATGTATTTCATAACAGTGAACATGCGGCTGCGAGATTTGCGTTAACGGATGCTGGGAATATTTACGGCAGATTAACCAATCCTACGCAAGATGTGTTCGAACGCAGAATTGCAGCACTCGAAGGTGGAGTAGCCGCTTTGGCAGTAGCTTCCGGGGCAGCAGCCGTTACCTATGCGATTGAGAACATTGCGCAAAACGGGGATCATGTGGTATCAGCGAAAAATATTTACGGCGGTACTTATAATTTATTAGCGCATACGTTACCCCAATACGGAATAACGACCACCTTCGCAGACCCATTCAATTATGAGGAGCTGGAAAATGCTATTCAGGACAATACAAAACTTATTTTTATAGAGACCTTGGGCAATCCGAATTCCGATGTAGTAGACATTGAGAAAATCGCAAAGATTGCACATTCTCACAAGATTCCCCTGATTGTAGATAATACATTTGCTACCCCTTATCTGCTGAAACCTCTTGCATTCGGCGCTGATATTGTAGTGCATTCTGCCACGAAGTTCATCGGAGGTCATGGTACTTCTATCGGTGGTGTTATTGTGGATGGCGGTAATTTCGATTGGGCGGCATCTGGGAAATTCGATATTCTGACAAAGCCTAACCCGAGCTATCATGGTATCAGCTTTACGGAAGCGGTAGGAGCTGCTGCCTATGTGACGAAGATTCGCGCAATTTTGCTTCGCGACACAGGAGCCGCATTGTCTCCTTTCCACGCATTTTTCTTTTTGCAAGGGCTGGAAACTCTTTCCCTTCGTGTGGAGCGCCATGTGGAAAATGCATTGAAGGTAGTTGATTATTTGCATAATCATCCTCAGGTGGAAAAGGTACACCATCCTTCAGTATCGGAGGATGAAGAGCAGAAGGAGTTGTATGCGAAATATTTCCCGAACGGAGGCGGTTCCATCTTCACTTTTGAAATCAAAGGAGACGCACAGAAAGCAAAAGATTTCATCGATCAACTGGAACTTTTCTCTTTACTTGCCAATGTAGCTGATGTAAAATCCTTAGTAATTCATCCGGCATCCACTACCCATTCACAGATGAATGAGAAGGAGCTTGCGGCATCCGGCATTGCACCGAATACGATCCGGCTTTCTATCGGCACAGAACATGCTGAGGATATTATTGAGGATCTGGAAGAAGCTTTTCAAGCAGTACAATAAACCGTAAGAAGAGTGCCGAGACCTTATAGAGGGATAGACAGAAGCGTGGAATTGGGGAAATTGTTATAGCTTGTGGGTGAGATAATGGGGGGTAAGAAATTATGACATTACAGCAGCTTCGGTATGCGATATGTATTGCAAATCAAAAGTCCATGAACAAGGCGGCAGCCGAACTGTTCATTACACAGCCGAGTTTATCCAGTACCATACGTGATTTGGAAGAAGAAATTGGTTTACAAATATTCTTGCGTTCGAACCGGGGAATCGTTATTACGCCGGAAGGAGAAGAATTCCTCGGCTACGCAAGACAGATGATAGAGCAATACAGGCAAATGGAAGAACGGTTCATTCATAGGAAAAAGTTTAAAAAGAAGTTCAGCGTATCCATGCAGCATTATACCTTCGCTGTTCAGGCCTTTGTCGAGATGGCTAAAGAGTTCGGTATGGATGATTATGAATTCGCTGTGCGCGAAACTCAGACCTATGAAGTGATTGAGAATGTAAGAAATCAAAAGAGCGAGCTGGGTATTTTATATATAAATGATTTTAATTCTAAGGCGCTGACAAAAATATTTCATGATCAGGAATTAGAATTTATTGACTTGTTCCAGTGCGGAATCTATGTCTTCTTGTGGCAGGGCAATCCCCTCGCACAGAAAGAATGTATTAATTTTGAGGATTTGAAAGATTATCCCTGCCTATCCTTTGAACAAGGCAACAATAATTCGTTTTATCTGGCAGAGGAAGTGTTCAGCACTTACGAATACAAACAGATTATTAAAGCCAACGACAGAGCGACAATGTTAAACCTTATGATCGGGCTGAATGGATATACTTTGTGTTCCGGCATTATTTGTGAAGAATTATATCAGAATGAATATAGGGCAATTCCTTTGAATACGGATGAGAGGATGAGAATCGGGTATATCAAGAAGAGGAAGATGCCGTTAAGTATTCTGGCTGTCAAATATATAGAAGAATTGAAAAAATACGAGAAAAAGGTACTTTAATTGTAACTGTGAGGATACTGAACAGTTACCTTCAACTATTGCAGTAAAGTGAGGAGAACGATGACAAGAGAAGAAGCGTGGAATTTATTAACAAAATATAATAAGGATCAATTTCATTTGGAACATGCGCAAGTTGTGGAAGGCGTTATGAAATATTTTGCCCGCAAGTTCGGTTATGCACAAGAGGAAGAGTTCTGGGGAAATGTAGGCCTTTTGCATGATTTGGATTTCGAACTCTATCCTCAGGAGCATTGCATTAAGGTACAGGAGATTATGAGAGGTGCAGGAATCGAGGAGCGGTTGATACACGCAGTGGCAAGCCATGGATATGGAATCACAGTGGATATTGAGCCGGAGCATGAGATGGAAAAGATACTATATGCTGTGGACGAGCTGACTGGACTGATCGGTGCAGTCGTATTGATGCGTCCTTCCAAGAGTGTGCAGGATCTGGAAGTGAAGTCAGTGAAAAAGAAGTTCAAAAGTAAAGGCTTTGCGGCAGCTTGTTCCAGAGAAGTCATTCAGTCAGGTGCGGATAGGCTTGGCTGGGATCTGGATAGGTTGATAGAAGAGACACTGGAAGCGTTGAAGAGTTTCAGAGAATAGGAAATAAAGAACGGAATATGAAACAAAGAAGATAGGTAATAAAAGATAGATAATAAAAGAGTAACTATTCAGTAGGTCTGCGCATTTACTGCGCTGACCGTAAGATAACGTCGAATAACAAGTAAAAATCCCATCACCGAAGGTGATTTTAATGGATTTTTACAAAGCCATCTTGCAAAGATTGCTTTTGTGACTGTGAGGGTACTGAACAGTTACATAAAAGATAAAAAGTATGATTTGGAAAGAAATCGGAGAAAAATATGGAATATGGAATATCGACAAAATGTTTATATGGAGATGGGAGACGGGTGGATACAGACGGATCGGGGGCGGTTAGCTTTCCGATTTATCAGACGGCTACTTTCGCACATCCGGCAGTAGGAGAAAGTACCGGGTATGATTACAGTCGTTTGCAGAATCCTACGAGGGAACAGTTGGAGAGAGTGGTAGCTTCTTTGGAGAAAGGAATTGATGCCCTCGCTTTTTCCAGCGGGATGGCAGCAATTACCGCTTTGATGGAAATATTTCAGCCGGGAGACCATATCATTACGGACTGTGATTTGTATGGTGGAAGCATCCGCTTATTTAATAACATCAGCAAGAAGAATGGAATTCTGTTTAATCATGTGAATTGCGCTCAGTTGCTGGAAGGAGAAGGAACGGATGGATTGGAAGCACTAATCGGTGAATCGACAAAAGCAATTTTCATCGAGACACCGACCAACCCGATGATGAACGTGACCGACATCTGCAAGATGGCCGGAATTGCTAAAAAACATGGACTTCTTCTTATCGTGGATAATACCTTCCTGTCTCCTTATTTCCAGAATCCGCTTGAGTTAGGTGCTGATGTAGTCGTACATAGCGGGACGAAATATTTGGGCGGACATAACGATACGATTGCCGGCTTCCTGGTAACTTCCTCGGGGGAAATCTCGGAGAAATTAAGGTTTATCATTAAGACAGTAGGCTCTGGCCTGGCGCCCTTTGATAGTTGGCTGATTCTGCGAGGTATTAAGACATTGGCGATTCGTATGGAAAAAGCAGAGAAGAATACGAGACAGATTGTGGAATGGCTATGTGAGCAGAAACCAATCGTGAAAGTATATTACCCGGGAATTGCAGAAAGTCCTGGGTATGAAATAACGAAAAGGCAAGCAAGAGGTTTCGGCTGTATGGTTACTTTTGAAGTGGAGACGAAAGAACTGGCACTTTCCATTCTTCGCAAAGTGCGCCTTATACAGTTTGCAGAAAGTCTTGGCGGTGTGGAGACATTAATTACTTATCCAATTACCCAGACTCATGCGGATGTACCTAAAGAGACCTTGGCGGCAAATGGAGTTACCGATAAAGTCTTAAGACTGTCCGTAGGGATTGAAGATGTAGAAGATTTAATAAAGGAACTGGAGAGAGTATTTTATGAGTGATAAGAAAATTAACTTCGATGAGATTGTTGACCGTAGACGTACGGATAGCATAAAGTATGATTTTGCCAAGCAAAGAGGAATGCCGGAAGACGTTATGCCTTTGTGGGTAGCGGATATGGATTTCAAAGTTTCCGATCAAATAATAGAAGCCATTCAGAAAAGAACTTCCCACGGTATTTTTGGCTACACGGAAGTGGGAGATGGATATTTCGAAGCGTTGCAAGGATGGATGGAGAAGAAATATCATTGGAATATCGATAGAAGGTGGTTGGTGAAGACACCGGGTGTAGTATATGCTCTGGCTATGGCGATACAAGCTTTTACGGAACCGGGAGATGCGGTGATGATCCAGCAGCCGGTGTATTATCCCTTCCGGGAAACGATAGAAATCAACGACAGGAAATTGGTGGATAACACGTTATATCTTGGTGATGATGGAAGATATCATATGGATTTGGAAGACTTTGAGCGAAAAGTGGAAGAAAACGGTGTAAAGCTTTTTATTCTGTGCAGCCCTCACAATCCTGTCGGAAGAGTTTGGAGCAAAGAAGAATTAGAGAAACTTGGGGAAATCTGTGTACGGAAGAATATCCTTGTGGTGAGTGATGAGATTCATCAAGACTTTGTATTTCGGGGAGAACATACGGTATTTGCCAATTTAAATAAGGAGATACAGGATAGAACTATCACCTGTACTTCGCCGAGTAAGACTTTCAACTTGGCAGGATTGCAGATTTCTAATATCCTGATATCTAATCCGCAGCTCCGACATAGGTTCAAAGAGCAGATTGTAAAATCAGGATACAGCCAATTAAATACCCTCGGATTGACTGCTTGTGAAGCGGCTTACCGGTACGGGGAAGAGTGGTATACGCAACTTATAGAATATTTAAAAGGCAATATCGAATTTGTCCGTAATTTCTTAGAGGAAAGAATTCCGCAGATAAAAATGTTAGAACCGGAAGGAACCTATCTTGTCTGGTTGGATTTCAGAGGACTTTCCCTGTCCGAGAAAGAAAAGGAAGATTTAGTCATTCATAAAGCACGGCTTTGGTTGGATAAGGGAACGATGTTCGGTGAGCCGGGAGTAGGATTCGAACGAATCAATATAGCGTGCCCGAGGGCAATATTACAACAGGCATTAGAGAAACTGGAAGCAGCAATGTAAAAGCTGCTTCCAGTTTTTATTCGTGTAATAGGAAACTACTCCTATTATATAAAATAGATGCGCAGCCTAATCTTCTCCTTCATCTGCTAAAAGGGCATCTATCACACTGTTGTAGCCATAGAGACTGGCAGCGTATTTGAGTCCGTCCGATATTTCCCTTCTTGAAAAATCGTTATCTTCCAGAAAATCGTTGTCCTTATTATTCAAATGTTCGTAAAATAAAAGGGCTGTCTGGAAAGACTTTACATTTTCTGTCTCCATTTCTTCTGTCAGAAGATTTTCCGCCTCGTTTATTTTCCCTTCATCGATGAGGGCGGATAATCTCCTGAAAACTTCCGCCGCCTGTGTGTCCATTTCCGTGACCTCTCCATTTTCTTCATTGATCTTAAATATCAATTTCTTTAAAGCCCTGATAATATCATAGATTAGGCGCATAATGTAGTCATTTTCAAACATCATTCTCGTCCTTTCTGTCTTCTTTGTCTTTTAATAACTTGAATATATTATATCTTATATTTGCAATTCCTTACAACTTAAAAGGAAATGCATGAGTATTTTATGAGAAGGAATGAAAAGTCATTTAGTTATAAATAAAATCTATTACCAGATGTTTCTTTCGTGTATTATACAAATTCATATAGGAATGATATGATATGCCCATGACAAAGAAACGGCTAAAGGGGAGTCATAAAATTCCATAAGGAAGAAAGGGAAAAACGAAATGGGAAATAGTATTGAAAGCAGTGAAAAAGTAACTTTCGGAAAGGTAGCCACGTCGGAGGATACTCATGAGGTATCGGCTACGGGCGCTTTTGTAAGACAGGATAATTACTTTATTATCCCTTTTGGAGACGGAGAGGGAGAACTGCCGGTAGAGGCAGGGCGTTACAGGCTGATATGGACTCCCCTTTGCCCGTGGGCTACGAGGCAGATTATAGCATTGAAGCTCTTAGGGCTTGAGGATGTGATAAGTGTAGGCAAAGTAAGCCCTGTAAGAACGGAGAACGGTTGGGAATTTTCCCTGGATCCGAATGGTGTGGATCCGGTGCTGGGGATTCGCTTTCTGCCGGAAATATATGCTCAGACGGATGCGGCATATGAAGGAAGAGCGACAGTTCCTGCGGTTGTAGATGTGAAGAGAGGAAAGGTCGTAAACAACGACTACCATCGTCTGACCAATTACTGGGAAACCGTATGGAAGCCCTTTCACAAGCAGGGAGCGCCGGATTTATATCCGGAGGAGCTGCGAAAGGAAATCGATGAATTGAACGTTATTCTGTTTCATGATGTTAACAACGGCGTCTATAAGGCCGGATTTGCACAGTCTCAGGAGGAGTATGAGAAAGCCTATGAAATCCTGTTCGATCGCCTGGACTGGTTGGAGGAAAGGCTGGGACAGAGCAGGTATTTGTTCGGAGATAGGCTGACGGATTCCGATATCCGGTTATATGTAACTCTTGCAAGATTTGATGTGGCTTATTATTTCAGCCACAAGACGAATAGAAATCGGATTGCGGATTATGACAACCTTTGGAACTATGCCAAGGATTTATATACCATTCCGGCATTTAAGGAAGCGACGGATTTCGATGCGATAAAGAGAGGATACCTTTTGGGACAGCATTCTCATAATCCTTATGATATCCTTCCGTTAGGACCGGATACTTCTAATTGGAACGAACCGAATAACAGAGATGAGAAGATCGGTAAATCTCGAATTACATATCAGTAAAAATATAATGTAAAAGCCTGAGTTAGTGAAAATAATAAAAATAAGATAAGAGATGAGGAGAAAGATATGAAGAGGAAATTTGTGAAAAGATTAGCGGCGGGAATATTTGCGACAGTGCTTATGGCAGGCGCACTCACAGGCTGCGGTTCTAAAGCGGTAGAGAATACGGTGGCGCAGGACGAAGCAGTAGAGGAAACGACAGCACCGGAGACGGCTGAGCCAGAAGCTTCCACAGAGGATACAGGCGAGGCGCAGACAGACGAAGCAGCAATTGCAGAAGGTGAAGTGACGACAGTTTATGCGGCGACAGGCGGCTCACCCAAACCCTTTACCTTTGTAAATGACAGTAACGAGCTTACGGGCCACAATATTGAACTGACCAAGGCAGTTTTCGATAAGCTTCCTCAGTATAAGCTGGAAATAGAAGTGACAGACTTCGCATCGATCTTCGCAGGACTGGATTCTGATCGGTATCAGATTGGTGTGAACAACTTTGCAAAGAATGAGCAGAGAAAAGAAAAATATTTATTTACCGACCCTATTTTTGCTAATGAATATGTTGCTATTTTTGCGAAGGATAATAAAAAGGCAGAAACTATCGAGTCATGGGATGATTTAGCAGGACTTAAGACTATATCTCAGGCAGGTATCAATATTACAACAGCCTTGGAAAATTACAATACAGCAAATCCGGATAACCCTATTGTAATAGAATACAGCGAATCGGATCTGGTGCTTCAGATTCAGGATGTGGAAGCGGGCAAATATGATTTTGTATTGATGGATAAACCGATGTTCGAATATTATCAGAACGAATTTAACTTTAATGTAACAGGAATTACGATCAGCAACGATGTTTCTAAAGACTTGATGGAGGAGCCCTACAGCTATCTGATTGTCAGTGCAGGAAATGATCAGTTGGTAGATGACATCAATAAAGCATTGAAGGAAGTGATCGAAGAAGGAATCTCCAAGGAAATCAATGAAAAGTGGTTCGGCTCAGATTATTCGCCTTCTTATGAATAATATCGTATTAATAATCTGTTTATGATGGATGACAGTAGGAAAGGGACTTTAAGAGATGAGTAAAATATTTGACTGGCAGTTAGTATTCACACAGATTCCGGCGGTGCTGAAATATCTTCCCGTAACCTTGGAACTAACGGCAATCGCAATGATTATCGGGTGGATAGTAGGGCTGCTGATAGCCATCGTTAAGATACACAATGTTCCTATTCTCAAGCAGATAAGCATAGCCTTTGTTTCGGTCATCCGGGGAACACCGATTATCGTGCAGTTGTATCTTACATATTTCGGAATCCCCATAGCCTTGAAATACATCAATTATTACTATGAAACTTCTTATAATGTAAACGGAATCCCGCCTATTATTTTTGCAATTGTGGCACTGGGGCTGAATCAATCGGCTTTCGACTCAGAGACCATAAGAGCAGCCATCTTATCCGTAGAAAAGGGGCAGGTAGAGGCGGCAAAGTCGCTGGGCATGAACGGAATACAAATATTCAAGAGGGTGGTTGCTCCCCAGGCAGTAACCGTTGCTATCCCCTCTTTAGGAAATTCACTGATAGGGCTGGTAAAGGGAACCTCCTTGGCCTTTACCTGCTCCGTGGTGGAAATCACCGCACAGGGCAAGATTCTTGCGGGAAACAGCTACCGGTATTTTGAAGTATATTGCTCATTAGCAATCATTTACTTCGTGCTGACTGTTGTGATCGAACGCGTATTCACATATATCGAGAAAAAAATGAGCGTTCCTGAGGATGTGGAAACAGAGAAAAAAGGGCGGCTGCCAAAAAAGGAGGGACTTTCCAGTGAGCTTAGTTGAGATTCGGGGATTGAGTAAATGCTTCGGCAGCAACATAGTGTTAGATAATATGGATTTGATCATTAACAAAGGCGATGTAGTCGCTATCATAGGACCATCGGGAACCGGAAAATCCACCTTGCTCCGTTCCATTAACCTTCTGGAAAAACCAGAGCAGGGAACGATTACAATAAATAATAAAGAAATAAGCTTTACCACAAAGTCGTCCAAGGAAAAGTTGGAGCTGCGAAGAAATACGGAAATGGTTTTTCAACAGTTCAACCTTTTTAAAAATAAAACGGCGCTGGAAAACGTTATGGAAGGTCTCGTGACGGTAAAGAAACTTAAGAAAAAAGAAGCGAAGGAAATCGCCTTAAAGCACTTGGAAAAAGTAGGAATGTCCGACAGGCTGTCACATTACCCGAGACACCTATCCGGCGGGCAGCAGCAGAGAGTGGCAATAGCGAGAGCGTTGGCGATGGAGCCGGAGCTTCTGCTGATGGATGAACCCACTTCCGCATTGGATCCGGAGCTGGTAAGCGAGGTGTTGGTAACGATAAAGAAGGCGGCGCAGGAAGGGAACACTATTTTACTTGTTACTCACGAAATGAATTTTGTAAAAAATGTGGCTACCAGAATTATTTTCTTGGAGAACGGCAAGATTGTTGCGGACGGTACGCCGAAGGAAATATTTGAAAGTCCCAAAAGTGATAGGTTAAAGGATTTTCTTGTAAAGATCCATATGTTGGAGAATGTGGAATACAGCATATAGAAAGAAACTTATATTCAATCAAAGTAAAGCGGTTTCTAGGCGGTGTATACAATGAATAACATTACATATAAGCTCACAAAAGGAGATGTCAACTGGCAGGAGGTGTCCGACGTACTACGGCGCTCCGGTCTATCCGACCACTCTGCGGGAGAGCAGGAAATCATATTTAAAAACAGCTATGCGGTAGTGTTCGTCTATGACAAAGATAAAATAGTGGGTGTAGGAAGAGCGCTGTCGGACGGAATCTGTCAGGCGGCTGTTTACAATATCGCTCTGGACGAGGAATATCAGGGGTATGGAATCGGCAGAAGGCTGATTGCCTTATTGTTAGATCAGCTAAAGGGGCAGAACATCATTTTGTATACCCATCCAAGAACCGTCGCCCTCTATGAAAAAATGGGATTTCGAAGGAACAAGACGGCTATGTGTATTTTCGATGTAGGAAAAGAGAAGCAGGAATGGATGGAGCAGGAGGGATTTCTTCTCCCTGAAGATTATCGCTTCATGGAAGAGATTTCAAGGTTTTAGGAAAAGGAGGAGAAAATGTCGGCTAAATATATAACGGATGAAATACAGACGGACGGAAAATTTGAGCGTCAAAAGAATAGATTTACCACTCCCTTCGGTGACGGAGAAGGAAGGCTGCCGATAGAGGCGGGACGATATCGGCTGCTGTGGTCACCCGCGTGCCCATGGGCTCATCGATCGGTCATAGTTCGAAACCTTTTAGGCCTCGAGGATGTTATCAGTTTGGGAACTGTGGATCCGCTTCGCCCTGATGTAGGCAGAACGGACTGGGCATTTACTCTGGATGAAAACGATGAGGATCCCGTACTTAAGATAAAGTATATCAGTGAAGCATATTTGAATACGGACCCTGAGTATAAAGGGCGATTTACGGTACCTGCCGTGGTAGATCTTCCGACCGGTAAGGTAGTAAATAACGATTACTTCAATCTGACCAGGTACCTGGAAGTGGAATGGAAGAAATACCATAAGCCCGGCGCACCGGATTTATATCCGGAGGAGCTGCGCGAGGAAATCGATGAGCTGAACGATATTTTATTCCATGATATAAATAATGGTGTATACAAGACGGGATTTGCCAGAAGCAGAGAGGCCTACGCGGAGGCATATCACCTTGTATTCGATAGGCTGGATTGGCTGGAAGAGAAGCTCTCACACAGCCGTTATCTATTCGGAGACTGCATTACAGAATCGGATGTCAGGTTGTATGTAACTTTAGCCAGATTCGACGTAGCTTACTATAATGGATTCTGGGCAAACCGCAATAAGTTGACAGATTTCCCTAATTTATGGGGATATGTGAGGGATTTATACAGCTTGCCGGGTTTCGGCAATACGACAGATTTTGAGGCGATCAAAAAACACTATCATTTGTGTGCTGTTGCCACCAATCCTTACGGCATCGTACCTAAGGGACCGGACTTATCCGTTTGGAAGCAGCCCCATAACAGAAATGCGAGGAAATTTCAGTAAGAAGGAGAATGACTGTAAAATGAAGGCAGTGAGAGTGACTGAGTATTGGCAGCTTGCAGGCGTCCATTATGTGAGAATACAGGCGATGGTCAAGGGATTTGGAATTCCCCTTGATAAGGAGTTCGATGAAGGGGATACGGGAAAGTCTTTATATGTACTTGTTCTGGACGATATTTATCCCGTAGCGGCTTGCAGGCTTCATCTGTTGGAGGAAGGCGAAGAGGCGAAGATAGAGAGAGTCAGCGTGTTGGAAGAATATCGGAAGAAAGGCGTTGGCAGACTTCTGATAGAAGCGGCAGAGGATTGGCTCCAGGAATACAAGGTGAAGAAGATAGGAATCACCAGCCGGGATGAGGCTGTCGGATTCTATGAAGCTTTGGGATATAGAGCCGATTATGAGAAGCGATCGAATTCAGGAGTGTTCCCTATTATTTATGTGGAAAAGGTCCTTAACTAAAAACAACACTGTAATATCTATAAAACATCTGTAAAAATGCAGATTACCCTTTCCTTTATCATCTTTTTTTAGTATAATATATATCGCATGCGGCCTAAGGGTCGGATAGGATGAGAGAATAGGAAAGAAGGGACACTATGGAGAGAAAAGTAGGAACGATATCTAGAGGGATTCGCTGCCCTATCATCAGAGAAGGGGATGACCTGGTAAAAATTGTAACGGACAGTGTTCTGGAGGCCGCGGACAGTGAAGGCTTCGGGCTTAGAGACAGAGATGTTATTGCCGTAACGGAATCAGTCGTTGCGCGGGCGCAGGGCAATTATGCTTCTACTGATCATATAGCAAAAGATGTGAGAGCGAAACTGGGAGGCGGGACCATAGGTGTTATTTTCCCTATTTTATCCAGAAATCGTTTTTCCATTTGTTTGAAGGGAATTGCCAAGGGAGCTGATAAGATCGTACTTATGTTAAGTTACCCGAGCGATGAGGTTGGTAACGAACTGGTATCTGTCGATATGATGGATGAAGCAGGTGTCAATCCATACAGCGATGTGCTTACCCTTGAAAAATACAGAGAACTTTTCGGAGAAAATAAGCATCCTTTTACAGGGGTCGATTATGTGCAATACTATAGCGACCTGATTAAGGAAGCAGGAGCAGAAGTGGAGGTAATCTTCGCTAACGATTGCAGAAAGATTCTCGGATATACGAAGAAAGTATTAAATTGTGATATTCATACCCGTTTCCGCACGAAGAAAATCTTAAAAGCATGCGGAGCAGAAATCGTATGCGGAATGGATGAAATTCTGGTTAGTTCCATCGATGGAAGCGGATATAATGAGCAGTATGGACTTCTCGGTTCTAATAAATCCACAGAAGAGACCATTAAGCTATTCCCGAATGAATGTACCGATTTGGTTATGGATATTCAGAAAGACATTCTGGAAAGAACCGGAAAGTATGTGGAAGTTATGGTTTATGGCGATGGCGCTTTCAAAGACCCGGTAGGAAAGATTTGGGAGTTGGCAGATCCTTGTGTATCTCCGGCAAGTACACCCGGCCTAGAAGGTACGCCTAACGAAGTGAAGTTAAAATATCTTGCAGATAACGATTTTAAGGATTTGTCCGGCGAAGCGCTGAAGGAAGCGATTACGAAGCGTATCAAAGAGAAAAAAGATGATTTGGTGGGCGATATGGCATCTCAGGGAACGACCCCTAGAAAGCTGACCGACTTAATCGGTTCCCTCTGTGATTTGACGAGTGGATCAGGAGATAAAGGAACGCCGATTATTCTCGTTCAGGGCTATTTTGATAATTATGTAAGCTAAAGTATTTTGTAACTGTTCAGTACTTTTATAGTTACATTATTTTTACAATAAGAGACTTATATGTTACTATAAAGTGGCATATAAGTTCTTTTTATTTTTTTGGAAAGGTATTATTATTAAAATGAAGGAATTGGTATTTGGAATATTGGCACATGTGGATGCCGGAAAGACGACCTTATCGGAGGCTCTTCTTTATAAAAGCGGCATTATCAGACAGCCAGGGAGAGTGGACAATAAAGATGCCTTTTTGGATACCTATTCTTTGGAGCGGGAGAGAGGTATTACTATTTTCTCCAAACAGGCGGTTCTGGAACTGGGAGATAGACGTATTACACTTGTGGATACACCGGGACATGTGGATTTCTCAGCAGAAATGGAGAGAACTCTCCGGGTGCTGGATTATGCGATTCTTGTAATTAGCGGAGCGGATGGGATACAAGGGCATACGAGGACGTTATGGCGGCTTTTGAAAAAGTATGAAATTCCTGTCTTTTTATTTATTAATAAAATGGATCAGAGCGGTACTGATAAAAACTTGCTGATTGGAGAGTTGAAGGAGCGTCTGGACGAAGGCTGCATAGTCTTTGATGAAGGGGAAACAGAAGCCTTTTATGAACAAGTGGCTATGTCTGAGGAAGAAGCACTCGACCAATTTTTAGAGACGGGAAGAGTAGGAGAAGAGAGAATACAGCAACTGATTTATGAGCGTAAGATATTCCCCTGCTATTTCGGTTCGGCGCTTAAGTTTACCGGAGTGGAAGAGTTTCTGCATGGGATGAATATCCATGTAAAAGATAAAAGTTATTCAGAGTTATTTGGTGCGAGAATATTTAAGATTGCCAGAGATGAGCAAGGAAATAGGCTGACCTTTATGAAAATCACAGGAGGAAGTCTTCGGGCAAGAGAAGCGGTGTCCGGTGGTGAAGCAGAGGTATGGGAGGAGAAGGTTAACCAGATTCGTATTTATTCCGGTGAAAAGTATAAAACAACAGAGACGGTAGCGGCGGGAAGTATATGTGCGGTTACCGGACTTAGTAAGACCAAGCCGGGAGAAGGATTAGGATTCGAAAAAGACTTTCTGTCTCCAATATTAGAGCCTGTGCTCACATACCGGATCGAACTTCCGCCGGGGTGTGATACGGCGGTCATGCTGCCTAAACTTCGTCAATTAGAGGAAGAAGATCCGCAGCTTCATATTGCTTTTGATGAAGTATTGCAGGAAATACAGGCGAAGATTATGGGAGAAGTGCAGACAGAAATCCTAAAAAGCTTGATACAGGAACGCTTTGGAGTTACGGTAACATTCGATACGGGAAATATTGTATATAAAGAGACGATAGACAACAGCGTAGTAGGAGTCGGACATTTTGAGCCTTTAAGGCATTACGCAGAGGTGCATCTTCTTTTAGAGCCGGCAGAGCCGGGAAGCGGCCTTGTTTTTTCCACAGATTGCAGTGAAGATGTCCTCGACAGGAACTGGCAGCGCCTGGTGCTCACCCATTTGGAAGAAAAAGAGCATAGAGGAGTTCTGACAGGGGCAGGAATTACCGATATGAAAATTACGCTGATTGCAGGACGGGCACATCAGAAGCATACAGAAGGAGGCGATTTTAGGCAGGCTACATACCGGGCGCTTCGTCAGGGATTAAAGGAAGCCAAGTCCGTATTGCTGGAGCCTTATTATGATTTTCGCTTAGAAGTGCCGGAAAAACTTATAGGAAGAGCTATGACAGATGTGGAGAGAATGCATGGAATCTTCCGGATGCCGCAGACCCGGGGAGAGATGAGTATCCTTACGGGACATGCACCTGTCCTTACAATGCGAGATTATTTGAAAGAAGTGATTGCTTATACAAAAGGCTGCGGAAGGTTGTTTTGTACAGTGCGTGGCTATGGACATTGTCACAATGCGGAAGAAGTAGTGAAACAAATCGGGTATGATTCTGAGAAGGATGTGAACAATCCTACAAGTTCTGTATTCTGCGCCCATGGTGCAGGATTCGTAGTAAGCTGGGACAAGGTCAAAGACTACAGTCATCTGGAAGTACGTACTTTGCGATCGGATGGGACAGAGGAAGAAGAACAAATTATGCAATCTTTTGCGGCAAGAGAGAGCAAGGAACAGTGGCTTGGTACAGAGGAAGTAGACGCCATTTTAGAACGTACCTTCTATGCTAATAAGAAGAGCGGTAATGTGCAAAAGCGTGGTTTTCATATGAGCAGCAAACGGCGGGAAATTAAATCTTCCCCATCGGCAGAGCCCGTAATCCGAACGTGGAAAAAACAGGAGCTGAAAGAAGAATATCTTCTGGTAGACGGCTATAATGTAATATTTGCATGGGAGGACTTAAAGGAATTAGCTGAGGTGAATATTGATGGAGCGAGAGGTAAACTCTTGGATATACTCAGTAATTATCAGGCGATTCGAAAGTGCAATCTGATTGTTGTATTCGATGCCTACCGGGTCAAAGGCCATGATACAGAGATTCTTAAGTATCACAATATTCATGTAGTTTATACGAAGGAAGCGGAGACCGCGGATATGTATATTGAGAGATTCGCACATGAAAATGGAAAGAAATATCCGGTAACAGTGGCCACCTCAGATGGATTAGAGCAAATCATTATAAGGGGGCAAGGATGCGGACTTCTTTCTGCAAGAGAACTTCGTGAAGAAGTTGAGGCTGCCAATCAGAAAATAACTCAGGAATATTCAGACAAGCAGCCGAAGGAGAGGAATTATCTTTTTGATTCCCTTTCGAAGACTACGGTCGAAGAGATTCAGGATTTAAAAAAGACGTAATAGTGAATTGAATTTTAGAATATAACGGGTTTCGACAAGAAGTATCGAGTCTTCGACAGAATAATAATTGACTTTACAAAAGTGTCATGATACGCTAACTTTAAGAAAAATATGACAAATACGGAGGGGGAATTTTATGTTTAACTGTGATAAATGTGGTTTATGCTGTATCGGACTTAATAAAAGTGAAGTCACTGCATATCTTCATGATGGGGATGGGATATGCAGAAACCTCGATTTAGATACGATGCTTTGCCGAATATATGAAGAAAGGCCGATCTTTTGTGATATTGAAAGATATTATGAGGAACTCCTGAAAGATCAAATGGATAAGGAGGAGTTCTTCCGTTTGAATGCGGAAGCTTGTGATCTGAAGAAAAAAGAGTGGGAGGAATGCGGAAGGGATATTTATAAAATGACTTCCCGGATTCCTGATTTAGATGAGGAAAAGGAAAAGATCATTCGGGCCAGCTTGGAAAAGGTGTAGCGGATAAAATAAGATCTTTTACAGAATGAACTCTTTGCAAGTCGATGGTTCCTTCATTTTCCAAGTTGACGGCGTGATAGACCAGATCGCCGGGTGTGACAAACAAAGCTTCCAAAGGAATATCATAATGTGCACTTTCTAGTAGGCGCTCCAGTAGATCTAAGAATTTTACTGTGAGCGCTAAAGTTTTGTCCATTTCTACAGAGGCAATGATAATATCCGGAGCAGCTTTATCATTTTTTTGTTCCGACGCGCATAGGAGTTCATAGAATTCCTTCATATCTTGATTAGATACGGATACTTCGTCAGAAGAAGCCATAAACATATCTGCAGGAGTGCGCTTTCCCACCTTTGCTAAATCTACGAGGCAGATAGAATCAGCGGGACCGGCGGTCAGTTGACTATTGAAGACAGCACCATTTTCAATTTGGATACGGTAATTTTCGCCGCAATCGTAATAAATCTGATAAACGAGTTGTGAGCAGATCATAAAAGGACCATCGCTTTGGTGAAGTATACGATTCAGGGCTTTATCGAGAGTAGCACAAGCAGCGGATAAGATAAGATTCACCAGCTTCATAAGGGGGAGTGAAGGAACGATCCGCCGATAGATGAGTAAGCCGGCAAGAATAAGAAGAGCTGGAAAATCATAACGGACCTTAGCCTGTAAATAGGCATCTGCCGATTGGATGAGCGGTGCAGCACTAGGGTTTGATTGCAGCCGCATAACATAGACCGAATCGCCATCCAGAATCGCCATCTTATGAACGCCGATGCCGTGAGCACCGACTTCGATAATGGAGTCTGCGGAGTAAACCATGGCAGCATGGCTCACATCAGTTTGAGTAAACCAAGCGATCGCCTTGCTCAACCAATCACCGGATGCTTTGAAAACAACAATATCTCCTCGTTTCACATTATAATTCATCGTAATCCTCCCGTAAGCGAGCATTAATACCTCATTAATAGTGTATATGCAAGCTTAGCGTGGGTTGTGCGTGTATAGGAGAGTTTATATCTTATTTTCCCTCTTGTACACGTTTAAGTATCCAAGTGAAAAATTGATTTTGACCTTTTTCCATTACGATTTCTCCTTATATAAGATTAGAGAATTTTTGATAGCTGGTTAATAATTAAGTCGATAGTAATGAATAAAATAGCTTGTGAATCAAGAAACAATTGATTTTTATCCAAGTTAAGAGAAGGAATAGCCATAAAGCAATCATATTTATTGAAATATTTAGCCTTACTGTTCTGCGTAATAATTGCACAAGGAGTACCGCGATCAAAAGAAGTTTTTGCGGCCTCGGTGATACAATCAGTGGTACCTGATACCGATATAAAAATGTGAAAATCCGAAGTAGTGGAAAAAGAAGCTTTTTCACTAAAGATACCACTATGTATTATTGCTTCGGAATCAATTCCCAGAGCTGACAGACGATAGGTAAAATAGGTGGCAGCAAGGCCGCTTTCATGGAGACCGAAAATTCGTATGCGGGATGCCTTAGAAATATAATTGCCAAGGGCAAGAAAACGCTCATCACTTATGCAGTCCGGAATCTTTTGTATACAATTCAAATAATGTTCGATAATATCCATATTAGATTTAACAACAGTTGGGTTTTTAAAATTACCGGATAAGAGATATTTGGAAACCTCATATTTAAACTCGGAATATCCATTATAGCCTAACTTTTGACAAAAACGCAGCAAGGCAGATTTGGATACACCTGCTTTAGCGGCAACATCAATAATAGAATAGGATGATACATAGTCCGGATTATTAATGACATATGTTTTTATCTTCTCATCCGATTTTGTGAATTCTGATTCATGTAGATTTATTAATTCGATAGGGTTCATATGTTTTCTCCATATAATAATTATAACCGTTAAAGTAACTATTCAACATTTACCTATAAAATTATAACATATCATCAAATCTAATGCATTGTTTTTTCAATGAGAATGCCTCTTGCTATTACCGGTTTCGTAACAGTTCAGATACCTTCACTGTTACATGCAAAAATCCATGAGAATCGCCTACGGCGATGGGATTTTTGCCAGCAGCATTTACGTTTTCTTACGGTCAGCGCAGCAAATGCGCAGACCTGTCTGAACTGTTACCCAGTTTCTTCCTCGTTCGTGAGATTTATATACGTCCCAAAAATGGAGGTGGTAAATTTACCAAAAAAAATGAGAAAATTATTGAAACCATACGAAAAGTGTTATATAATGATATCAAATACAAAATAAAGGGAAGGTTTTAGAAAGGTAAGGTATTCCAAATGGAAAAACAAGCAAAAAAAACAGTATTGGAAAAAAGCACAGATTTTATCGAACAAAAAATTGCACCACCCCTGTTAAGGTTGTCACAGGTACGGTATCTTGAAGCGTTACAGAGAACGTTTATAACATTAATGCCGTATATGGTATTAGGTGCGACTGCAACTCTTATTTTAAACTTAAGCGGATTGTTCGCTGAGGGGACCGGATTAAACATGCCTGGTGTTGCTCAGGCGATTGACAGTGTGATTACCCCATGCAGGCCATGGCTTCTTCAAATTGTTTTTGTGACAATTAATCTGCTGGCATTGCTTGCGGCTATGCTGAATGGTTACTTCCTTGGAGAGTATTATAACAAGAAAGATTCCAATGTTACGTCGATAGCATCGTCAGTTGTAGCTATGGTAGCATTCCTCAGCTTTATTGATTTTTCAAAGCTTAGTGAAAATTTCGACTGGCCGGCATATATATTGGGTTCTCCGAGTCTGTTCGGAGGATTATTGATTAGTATTCTTGCAGTAGAGATTTATAGGTTCCTGATTGGAAGAAAGATTACAATTAAGATGCCGGAATCAGTACCACCGATGATAGCATCAGCATTCACCGGTATGATTCCGGTTTGTGCGGTTATTATATTATGTACTTTGATTGGACAAGGTCTGGGAGCTTTTGATTTCCTGAGTATGTTAAATAAGGGTACGGCATATCTGGTAATAGGCGGAAGCGGGCCGATCGCACAAGGAATTGGATTTGTATTGGATAGAATTCTTTGGTTTGTAGGATTACATGGATCGAATATTGTCTCTTCTGTTATGCAGCCAATCTGGACGGCTATGATAACCGATAATATCAATGCATTTGCAGCGCATCAGGACATACCATTTATGTTTACAGAGCAATGGATTAATTTTTATGTAAGATGTTCTGTATTTCCTATAGCACTCCTTTGCTGCATGAGTAAAGTAAAACGTTTTAAAGTATTAGGAAAATTATCTCTTCCGGGAACTATTTTCAATATTGCAGAACCGGTTATGTATGGACTGCCAATCGTGTTAAACCCGCTTATGTTTGTTCCGTGGGTACTCGGATTTACTGTGCTTTATATTTTTAATGCGATTCTTGGAGTATTAGGAATCACTCCTCCCGTTATTGCAATGACTGTGTGGACTATGCCTGCTCCATTAGCTTCCTTTATCGGCAGTGGATTTAATATTGTAGCCCCAATCATTACTTTAATAAATATTGCGATTATTTTCTTCATGTTTCTACCTTTCTTCAAAGTAATGGAAAGACAGATTTTAAAAGAAGAAGAACAGTACGAAGTAGAACAAGGCGGGGAAAAATAATGGAAGAATATCGAATAAAACCATATAAGCAGGAATATATGGAGCAGCTTATTTCTGGTTGGAATGAGACATTAATTTTTGATCCAATTAGCGAAGACAGATTTTTGCAGCAGGTTTTAATGGATGAAAATTTTGATTCTAGTCTAGCTCTTGTTTTACTGGTAAAGGATAAGGTGATAGGATTTTGCTTAGGAATTAAAAGGAAATATCCATATTTAACACGAGGTCTTGAGGAGAACAGAGGCTGGATCAGTATTATGTTCGTGCGAACTAAGTATCAGGGAAAAGGATATGGAAAAGCGTTGTTAAATGAAGTGGAAAAACACTTTAAAAAAGAACAGGTAAAAGAAATTACTCTATGTGCCTACAGTCCGAACTATTTTACTCCAGGGGTCGATTTGAAATATGAAAAGGCTCTGGCCTTCTTTGAACGAAATGGCTATGTAAGAGGATTGGATGCTGTAAGCATGCAAAAAGACTTATTTACTTATAATATTCCAGAGAAAACTCAAAATATGATAGAGCAGTTGAAGGAAGAAGGAATAAGTTTTAATAAATATTCGCTTTCCTATATGGAAAAATTATTGCATTTTGCTGAGAGGGAATTTGATGCCGGCTGGGTAAGAAATATTTTACAGGCAATTCGTAATGGTGAAGCAGAAGATACTATTTTAATTGCAACAGATATAGAAGACCAGGTAATTGGATATTGTATGCGGAAGATCGATGGTAATGATGCGAGATTTGGACCGATTGGAGTAAAGGAATCTATTCGCTCAAAAGGAATCGGAGGAATTTTATTTGATTTACAGATGAGAGAAATGCAGAAAAGAGGAATTTTTTACGCATATTTTCTATGGACTCATGGTGCAGCAATGAAGTTCTATGAACGTCACGGAATGAGTGTATATAGAACATATCAACTTTACCGGAAAAATATATAGGAGGAATACGGGAATGGCAAAATACAATAGAATCGTCTCCATCGGTGCGCATCCATTGGATGCAGAACTGATGGGTGGGCCAATGATGATAAAATATGCTGAGCAGGGAGCTGCCTGTACATTTGTACATGTAACGAAAGGACGCCTTACAGATTCAACAGCAACGGAGGAAGAGAAGAAGGCATATGAGGAAGCGCTGAACGATGAGATTAAAAGTGCGGCGGCCGCTATGGGATGTGACAGCTTCAGCATGGATTATATATCGGCGGAATTACCGGCGGTGGAAGAATTTACAAAAATAATATTGGAATACTTAAGAAGAGAAAAAGTAGATTGCGTAATAACTCATGCACGCGGAACATTGCACCCCAGACACTACTATACTTATGAGGCAGTAACGCAAGCAGTAAGGATCCTTCATGTTGAAGGAAATCCGATACAGCTTTATTATGGTGAGAATTGTGAAGATTTGGCTGGATTTACTCCAACCGTATATGTGAGTCTGAGTGAATCGAAGATGAAAAACTGGTTTGAGGGATTACAGAATTATAAAATCTTTAATGGTAAGGTCAATGATGTTCCATATTATGACTATTATCATTCTATGGCAACGGTAAGAGCGATTGAGGCAGGAGGCCATGGACTTGTAAAAGCATATATGCATGGAGCGTTAATCGATAATGAGTAAGGAAAAAAGAAAGGCAGGTTTGAAATATGAAAAAGATTGTTTTGGTATGTGTGGCAGGAATGTCGACAAGTCTGCTGGTATCCCGAATGAGGGATGCTGCAAAAGCAGATAATTATTCATGTGATATAAATGCATATCCTATAGCGGATGCATCAGCAGTAATTCCTGATGCAGATATTATTTTATTAGGACCTCAGGTAAAATATATGTCTAATAAGCTGAAAGCGGAATACCCTGAAAAAATAATTGAAGCAATAGACATGCGGGTCTATGGAATGATTGACGGCAAAGGTGCATTGACGCAGGCCAGACAGATTATGGGGGAATAGAGGATGGAAAACTTTGAAACTATTCTATTTGAGATTATTTCTTATGTCGGAAGTGCCAGAAGCAGCTATATAGAAGCCATTGAACAAGCTAGGCATGGAGACATTGATAAATCAAATGAATTAATGAAGTGCGGAAGAGTTCAATTTAATGAAGGACATCATGTTCATATGGAATTGATACAGAAATCAGCATCCGGAGAGTTAGATGTTGAAAGTTACCAAATGCTTTTGATGCATGCCGAAGACCAATTAATGAGTGCGGAAGCATTTGGAATTCTTGCAGAGGAATTCATAGAATTATATAAGATTCTGCAAGAAAAAGGCATAATTGGAAAGGTATAAATGAAATGATAAATTTGGCTATATATACAACAGAAAAAAGAAATATAGATACAATGAATCTGGATAGTATGAGTTCTATGGAAATTGCTATGGCTGCAAACAAAGAAGATGAAAATGTGGTAAAAGCGGTCCGGTCGGTGATACCACAGATTGCGGATGCCATTGATATAGCTGCGGAAACACTCGGCGGGCAGGGACGGCTGATTTATATTGGTGCCGGAACATCAGGGCGTCTGGGAGTTTTGGACGCCAGTGAATGTCCGCCAACCTTTGGGGTGTCAGAGGGATTGGTGACCGGTATCATAGCAGGAGGAAGAGAAGCGCTTTTTCATGCGGTAGAAGGAGCAGAGGACAGTAAAACACTTGCGGAAGCGGATTTAAAAGAACATAGACTATCGCCGAGTGATATGGTAATTGGATTGTCCGCAAGCGGCAGGACTCCTTATGTATTATATGGATTAAGATATGCATCAAGTATAGGATGTAAGACAGCCGCTATAGCATGCAATAAAGATTCCATCATAGGAAAAGAGGCAGATATAGCAATAGAACCCGTTACCGGTCCGGAGATATTGACCGGTTCTACAAGATTAAAAGCGGGAACCGCACAAAAAATGATTCTGAATATGATTTCCACAGGAAGTATGGTTAAGATTGGAAAGGCATATGAAAATTTAATGGTTGATTTGCAAAATACTAATGAAAAACTGGCAGTCAGGACGGAAAATATTGTGATGAACGCAACTTCATCTGATAGAGAAACTGCTAAGAGGTTATTAAAAGAAGCAGACGGGAGTGCCAAACTGGCAATAACCATGTTTCTATTGGATAAGCCTGCAGATGAAGCAATGAGTATATTAAAGTCCGCCCATGGAAGTATCCGTAAGGCAATAAGGGAGAATAAAGAGTGAAAATAGGAATTTCCATTTATTTAGGCACAAACATGGATATGAATATAGAAATCTTAAAGAAAGCAAAGGAGGCGAAGATTTCTTATGCATTTACATCTTTACAAATTCCGGAAGAAAAAGTTGATAATTATGAAATAGAGACCAAAAGGCTTCTGGAAAAGTGTAAAGAGTATGAAATACAGCTGATTGCAGACGCCAGCCCTGAGACGGTAAAAAAACTGGCTTGTAATACGATAGAAGAATTAAAAAACTGGGGAATTACATCAATAAGGCTGGACTACGGATATTCACCGGAAGAAATAGCGAGGTTGTCAAAGGTATTTCAAATTGTAGTGAACGCTTCTACGGTCACTATAAAAGAGATACAAGAGTGGAAAAGTGCTAAAGCTGATTTATCGAGATTCATTGCCTGTCACAATTATTATCCAAAAGAATATACGGGGCTTTCCATTGAAAGGGTACGTGGGATAAATGAAAGCTTAAAGATGGAAGGTCTTCAAACGATGGCTTTTGTGCCTGGAAATATGACAATGAGAGGGCCATTGTTTGTGGGGTTACCTACAGTAGAGGAACATCGTCTTACGAAGAATGATATTGTGCTAAATATGTTGGAACTATATTTTGATGCAAAATGTGATATGGTTATGATAGGGGATATTGACATATCGAAAGAATCGTGGAAGAATATAGAAGTATTGAATCAGAATATGATAGAAATAAAAGCGACACTGAATGAAAAATATCATTTTATTTCTAATATGATTCATCACGATCGCATTGACTCTAGCAGCTTCGTGTTCCGTTCTACCGAGTCACGTATGTTAAAGAATAGAATTCAACCGGAAAACTGTGTTGAACGTAAGCAGGGAAGCATTTGTATCTCTAACAGTAAGTATTTAAGATATGAAGGGGAAATGGAAATAGCAAGGCAGGATTTACCGCAGGATGAAAGGGTAAATGTAATTGGTCATGTGGATTCGGTATATGTAAAGTACCTACCATATATTAAGAATGGAATGGGGATTAAATTAAATACTGAATACGCGGAAACCGAACTATTACAATAGAAGAGTAAAAGACAATCACATAAATTAAAAGTGTGTTTGTCTTTTTACTATATCAGGAAAGTCTTTATTATTTTACATAGAACAAGGGGGATTTGTTATGGAACGATTAGAAACGAAGCGAATGATTTTAAGAGAATGGTCTCTTTTGGATGCTGCAGATATGTATTCTTACGCATCCGGATCGAAAGTTGGACCAATGGCGGGATGGAAGCCACATGAAAGTGTGGAGGAATCGGAAACGATTATACGGATGTTTCAGGATAATAATGATGTGTGGGCAATAGAGTGGAAGGATAACAATAAGGTCATAGGTTCCGTAGGACTTCATCGAACTGCGAGACGAGGAATTCCTTACGATCTTGAACTGGGGTATGTGCTGTCGGAGGAATATTGGGGACAGCAAATCATACTGGAGGCGGCGCGGGCAGCTATTACCTATGCTTTTGAAAATTTGAAGATAAACAGACTGATGATTTCTCATTCTTCGACTAACTTGCAGTCAAAGAGGGTAATAGAAAAATTAGGATTTCGTTTTTTGCTGGATGTTCCCGAAGGCTTTACCCAATACGATGGCGGGAAACTGGGAAGCAGTGTTTACATTATGGAAAAGGAAGATTATGCAGAATTATATAAGAATAGAGAACAATGAATATGAAATAGTGTCAGATTATAAAGGAAGAGAAGAGTTAAGAAAATCTTTTTTTGAATTGGCGAAAAAGACATTTGGCATCGATTTTGAACCATGGTACCGGAATGGGTTCTGGAGTGAGAAATACATTCCGTATTCTATAGTACACGGAGATAAAGTCGTTGCAAATGTTTCTGTCAATCATATGTATTTTCAAGAGGGCTCCGGTTCTGTAAAAAGATATTTGATTCAGTTAGGAACGATTATGACAGAGGAAGCATACAGAAATAAAGGGCTTATCCGGGAACTGCTGGAGAGAATCTTTGAAGAATACGAAACACGAACGGAGGGCATTTATTTATTCGGTAATGATTCCGTGTTAAATTTCTATCCGATGTTTGGTTTTGAAGCAGCGTTAGAATATCAATATACTAAGAAAGTATCGATAACCGGCAACCAAACGGCTTGTAAAATTCCTATGGACTCCACTGAGGATTATAATAATTTTCTGGAGAGGCTGAGAACATATAAGGCAGTAGGTGCCTTTTGCATGGATAATGATAATCTGCTCATGTTCTATCTAACTTCTTTTTTGAAAGACTGCGTTTATTATATAGAAGAGATAGATACCTATGTGGTGGCAGAAAGTGAAGGTGGTACGCTCTTGTTGCATGGAATTTTCTCTGCAGCCGGGGTGGAGATGGAGAAAGTTATTCAGTCTTTTGGCGAAAAGATTTCTAGAGTTGTGTTGGGATTTACTCCGGAGTATACGGATGGATTCGAGGTTTCTGTATTGAAGGAGGAAGATTCAACATTATTCGTGAAAGGAAAGGGGTTACGTAGATTTTCTGAGGAAAAAAAGATGTTTCCTTTAATATCTCATGCTTGAATTCTAGCGATATTATACCCTTATGTTGTACTTAGCATCGACCTATTTTCAATTAACTTTATTTATAAAATAGTTGACTTTCTCAATAGAAATGCTATAATACACTCATGCAGTTTAGCGCATTGATGTGTTAAACCAGCTAATTTAATTTTGAGGAGGAAGGTTTATGAAGAAATTACTTGTACTTACATTGTCTATATTTATTATGGCAAGCTTTGTAGCTTGTGGAAGCGGAAGTGCTGCAAGCACGGCAGGGAGCGGAAGCGAACAGGCTCCGGCGGAAGATGCGGCTCAGGAGCAGGCAGCGGATGGTGAAGTATATCAGATAGGTATTAGCCAATTAGTACAACACGAAGCTTTAGATGCTGCAACTCAAGGATTTAAAGACGCATTGACTGAGAAGCTGGGGGCTCAGGTTGTATTCGATGAGCAGAATGCGGCAGGTGATTCCGCTACTTGTGCAACGATTGCGAACCAGTTCGTAGCTAGCCAGTACGACTTAATTATGACGAACGCGACATCGGCATTGCAGGCGGCAGCATCGGCAACGAATAGTATTCCGATTCTTGGCACTTCTGTTACAGATTATGCGACAGCACTCGACATCGATGATTGGAACGGTGTAACAGGAATGAATGTATCGGGTACGGCTGATCTTGCGCCTCTTGATAAGCAGGCAGAGATGATTCAGGAACTGTTCCCTGATGTGAAAAATATCGGTATTCTTTACTGCTCAGCAGAACCGAACTCCAAATATCAATCCGCAACCATTCAAGGATATTTGACGGAGATGGGATATAACTGTACAGAATACACTTTTGCAGATTCAAACGATGTGGCTGCGGTGACACAGAACGCTTGCGCGAACAGCGATATACTCTTCATCCCCACAGATAATACTGCTGCATCCTGTACAGAAGCTATCAACAACATAGCAGAACCGGCAGGTATTCCGATTGTAACCGGAGAAGAAGGCATCTGTAGAGGTTGTG